>NZ_JAFCXH010000008.1:0-234177 GCF_049898225.1 Pseudomonas sp. DSP3-2-3
ACTGCATCGATCGTCGAGTATGCTGCGGCGGGCAAAACGCTGTCCTGTTCGGTCCTGGCCAGTTCCGTCGCCCGAAAAACGCCGTCGCCCTGATTAACCTCCGGGTCGGCGGGTGCCTGATACGGCGCGTCGAGATCCTGCTGAGCGGCATCCGGCCAGAGCATGCGGTGCATGACATGCTGCGGGTCGTTGACGACGTTGGCGATCCACTGTTGGCCGGCGCTGGCGTCGGGACTGTAAAGGCTGAGGCCGGTCAGGGCGTCGCTGATGTCGCCACTGGCGGCCAAGGGATCGTAGCCCGACGGACCCAGCGCCAGGGTGACGAACAGTTGGCTGACAAAATGAAAAGCCGCCGCGTATTTGAAGCCATCGAGACTCAAGTGATCGGCGAGGGATTGTTCGGTCTGCCGTTGTTGCAGGCATTCGCTGAGCAGCGCTTGGCTCATTTCCTGCTGACGCCACAGCTGGGCGCGTTCGCTGCTGGCGGTGAAGCGGTTGATATCCAGCTGGCTCTTTTCCTTGAGCATGTCGAGTTGCTGGTGCAGCGGGTTCTTCTTGCCGCCGATGGATTGCGGAACAATCAGTTGTTGCACCAGCAAGGCGCTGGCGTGATGCGGATAGCGCTGCGCCCGCGCGCCGCACAGTTCCAGCAGGTGGCGCTGGTCATAAATCCGGGTGCTCAGATGGCGCAGGCGGTACTGGGTGTCGAGCAGCATCACGCCGTAGAGCGCGCGGGATCGCGCTGTTTGCAACACGTCGGGGGCAGGCGGTTGAGCCGTCCACAGGCCCGCATCGCCCTGGGTATTCGGGTCGACGATGTGCTCAAGGCATTGTGCCCAGGCGCCGACTTCCAGCGGCAATGGCACGTAGGGCGCGGTCCCCGCTTCGCATAGCCGCACATGTTTGCGGGCAGCGCTGAACGCGTCTGCCAGAAACTCTCCGCTCAGGTCGCACAGGTAGCGCGCCGGCTGGTCGATCATCCACTCAAAACCGGTCTGGCGCGCGCGTTGTGGCGCCGGAATGGATAGCGGGAACGCGCTCCTGTTGAGGTTCAGCCACGTGACATGGGCTCTACTGGCCGCCGCCTGATTCTCCTTGTCACGCACATCAAAATTGCTGAAAGCGTCCAGCATGGCCACGCCATCCGGTCGGTTGGCAAAGACCGTTTTGGAGCGTTCTTTCGAGACCCGCAAGTCCGGGCTTTGACAGCGCTGACGACGCAACGCCGAGTCGCTTTCCAGACGCTGCAACCGAGCCCCGCTCAGTTGCACCTCGCTGAAACACAGCTGCGTGTCTACCGGTCGATCATTCCAGTTGGCGGGCAACCAGATGTCGTCCAGGGCCTTGCCGGTGGCGAGCCGCGCGTCTTCAACGTATCCCTCGCCCTCGCGGAATTTATCCAGCTCGATATCGTGATACGTGGTGCGCTCATCGCTGATCCGGACTTCCAGTTCCCGCCACAGCCTGCCGTTGACGAAGACATAGATAAATCCGGCGCGGCACAACACCGGAGTGCCATGATCGTAGGCGCTGTTGACACCGGGGAGGGCCACAAACGGCAGCACCGGGACGATCTGGTTCCACTGCTGATCCAGTTGCCTCGGCGTGATCCGTGTTTCGGGGAGCGGTAACAGAATCGGCTTGCCCTGCGTGGTCTCGACCTCCAGCATCAGGCGATGTTTGGGCTCGCCGGACCAGTCCCAGACATGCAAGGCGCTGGCCGCACACATGTAGGCGGTCACGGTTTCGGGGCGGTCTTGCGCGGTCAGTGCATCCAGCCGTTTGCGGGCGTCCTCCTCGTAGAAAGCCAGGCGCTGGGTCGAGGGATGGTTCTTGCCGACTACCTGGACGATGAGTTTATTGATTTCGCAGCACGGGCCACGGCTCAGGGTGCCAGCGGGATCAGGCATGTCAGGACTCCTGTCCTGTCACGAAATGCTGGCAGCGGGATTGGATGAGCACGGGCAAGTCCTTGTCCTTGGAAAAGGCAGGACTTTGCATGCTTGATGGCTAAAGCGTCAGTCAGCGATGGACCGGTGAATCTGTGGGATATTTCTGAACTTTGCGACGTCAATTTCGGCTGTGAAGCAACCGATTCGCCAGAACGGGCCGCGTACAAAAAATCGCGTCAATCCATGAGCCCACTCACCCCAACACCACCAACCGATTCGGCAATTCATTCCTGACCTGAGTCACCGGCACGTGTTCAGCCAATAACTCGCCGCAGCCTTGAATACAGTCGAGAAAGCCCTGCAACGTCCGGCCGTCGCGCACGTGCTGGGTGAAAACGTCGATCAGGGTTTGCCAGGTGTCGTCATGCAAACGGCTGGAAATGCCGTGGTCGACGAGGATTTCCACGTAGCGTTCGGCTTCGCAGACGAAGATCAGGATGCCCGTACCGCCCACAGTGTGATGCAGGTTTTGCTCCAGGAACTGGCGACGGGCAAGGTTACCCGCGCGCCAATGGCGAACCGAGGCGGGAACCAGATACATGGTCAGCGGGCTGAAACGGCAGATCAGGGCCACGACGATGAAGGTCGCGATTTGCGTCAATAACAGCTCGTTGGCGCTCAGCCAGCCGGGGAAATAATTGATCAGGCCAGGCAGCAGCAAGGCCAGGAGACCGGCCCAGATCAGCGGGACATAGGTGTAATCGTCGGCCTGTCGGGCCAGCACTGTCACCAGCTCGGCATCGGTGCGCAGTTCGACGCGCGCGATCGCTTCGGCGACCTGGCGCTGTTGGTCTTGATTCAGTAAAGCCATGGTTGCGTCACTCATTGATCCATCGATTACCAACTGCCCGAAGCACCGCCGCCGCCGAAGCTGCCACCGCCGCCACTGAATCCACCGCCACCGCCACCGCCACCTGAGCCACCGGAACCGAGTCCACCCAGACCGCCAAGGCCTCCAGCAGTAATAAAGCCTCCCCTGCCGCCCCGGCCACCGCCGCCGCGCCCGGATTTAAGGAAAATCAGGATCAGGAACACCACCACGATGATCAACACCGGCACATTGTCGAAACCCGTACCCTGTTGTTCAGCGTCAGCCGCCGCTTGGGGTTCAGCCAGCGGGTTGCCGCCCAGCACCTGAACGATCGCTTGCGCGCCCTGAGTGATGCCGCCAGCGAAGTTACCGGCTTTGAACGCCGGGGTGATCACCTGATTGATGATCACCGAAGACTGCGCATCGGTGAGGCGACCCTCCAGGCCGTAACCCACCTCGATGCGCACCTTGCGATCATCACGGGCGACGATCAGCAGCGCGCCGCTGTCCTTGCCCTTCTCGCCAATCCCCCACGCGCGGCCCAGCTGATAGCCGAAATCCTCGATGCTGGTGCCTTGCAGGTCCGGCAGCGTGACCACCACCACTTGCTCGCCGGACGCCTGTTCGTGGGCCTCAAGCATCTGCGTCAACTGCGCTGAACTCTGTGCGTCGAGCAACTGCGCGTTATCGACCACGCGTCCGGTCAACGGCGGAAATACCAGCGCGGCCTGCGCCGACAAGGCGCAGGCCCACAACAGAAGAACCGGCAGCGTGAGTCGCAGCGCCTTCATCAGAATTTCACTTCCGGGGCTTTATCGGAACCTGGCGTTGTCGCTTCGAAGTTCGGGCGAATCGGCAAGTCGCTGTACATCACGGTGTGCCAGAGACGACCCGGGAAGGTGCGAATCTCGGTGTTATAGCGTTCAACCGAAGCGATGAAGTCACGCCGTGCAACGGCGATCCGGTTCTCCGTACCTTCCAGTTGCGACTGCAATGACAGGAAGTTCTGGTTGGCCTTGAGGTCCGGATAGCGTTCGGAAACCACCATCAGGCGGCTTAATGCCCCGGTCAACTGGCCTTGGGCGTCCTGGAACTGCTTGAGTTTGGCTGGATCGTTCAAGGTATTGGCATCGACCTGGATCGACGTCGCCTTGGCCCGCGCCTCGATGACCGCCGTCAGCGTGTCTTGCTCGTGTTTGGCATAGCCTTTGACGGTTTCCACCAGATTGGGGATCAGGTCGGCGCGACGCTGATACTGGTTCTGGACCTGAGCCCAGGCCGCTTTCACCTGTTCATCGTAGGTAGGAATATTGTTGATGCCGCAACCGCTCAACAGGCTGCTGAGCAGTAGTAAAACGCCGGTTGCCCATGTGTAGCGACGTCCGTTGTGAGGCTGGTAACGCTGTAAGTGAATCATTATGTAACTCCTGTAATGGCTATTTATTCCGTATGGCTCAAGTGATTTTAGCCAAAACAGAAGTTCCCCGGCATAATCCGTCGCCAACGCCGGATCATCGGATAAAAAAGTGGCTGCGCTACAAAGATGCCGGTAATGACCAAGAGTTCAGCGGCATCCCATCGCCCCTGACCGACAATAAGCGCCAAAGGTCTAAAACCCAAAATATGGCTGCCTGACATTTAATGTGAGTTGCAGGCAAAAGCCTTGAGAAATCATTCATGAATAAGCTGTGTTTACTCGGTCTTCTGGTCAGTCTGGCCAGCCAGCCAGTGTTGGCCGCAAGCAATGTCAGTGCGCCTGTCGCCAATAATCAGGCCACGTTGCAGGCAAAAAACGCGTTCATTTCCAACCTGATCAAGCAAATGACCCTCGATGAAAAAATCGGGCAATTGCGGCTGATCAGCATCAGTTCGGAAATGCCACAGCCGATGATCCTCAAGGAGATCGCCGCAGGCCGGATTGGCGGTACGTTTAATTCCATCACGCGCTCGGAAAACCGCCCGCTGCAGGAAGCCGCTGTCGCCAAGAGCCGTCTGAAGATTCCGATGTTCTTCGCCTACGACGTGGTCCACGGCCATCGCACGATTTTCCCGATCAGCCTGGGCCTGGCTGCCAGCTGGGACATGGACGCCATCGCCTTGAGCGGGCGCATCTCAGCCATTGAGGCCAGTACCGACAGTCTGGACATGACCTTCGCGCCAATGGTGGATATTTCCCGCGATCCGCGCTGGGGCCGGTCCTCCGAGGGTTTCGGTGAAGACACCTACCTGGTATCGCGAATCTCCGACGTGATGGTCAAGGCCTTCCAGGGCAAGAGCACTGCCGCCTCGGACAACATCATGGCCAGCGTCAAGCACTTCGCCCTGTACGGCGCAGTTGAAGGCGGCCGGGACTACAACACCGTGGACATGAGTCCTACGCGTATGTACCAAGATTACCTACCGCCATATCGCGCAGCGGTGAATGCAGGCGCGGGCGGTGTGATGATCGCCCTCAACTCGATCAACGGCGTGCCTGCAACATCCAACACATGGTTGCTGCAAGACCTGTTGCGCAAGGATTGGGGCTTCAAGGGCGTCACGATCAGTGACCACGGCGCGATCAAGGAATTGATCGACCACGGCGTGGCGAAAGATTTCCGCGAAGCCGCCAAGCTGGCCATCAAGGCGGGCGTCGACTTGAGCATGAACGACAAGGCCTACGGTGAAGAACTGCCAGGGCTGGTCAAAGATGGCGAAGTTTCCGTCAAGGAAATCGACAACGCCGTACGTGAAGTGCTGGGCGCCAAGTACGACATGGGCTTGTTCGCCAATCCGTACCTGCGCATCGGCGACGCGGCACAGGACCCGGCCGACACCTATTCCGACGACCGCCTGCATCGCGGCGAAGCACGGGATGTTGCACGCAAGACGCTGGTTTTACTGAAAAACAAGGACGAAACCCTGCCGCTGAAAAAACAGGGCACCATCGCCGTAATCGGCAGCCTGGCCAAGAGCCAGCTGGACATGCTCGGCAGCTGGTCCGCCGCCGGTCGGCCGAATCAGTCGGTCACCGTGTATGACGGTCTGGCCAATGCCGTAGGCGACAAGGCCAAACTGGTTTATGCCCGTGGCGCCAACGTCAGTGACAACGACCACATCAATGAATACCTGAACTTCATCGAACACGAAGTCGATGTCGATCCACGTCCAGCCCAGGAAATGATCGACGAAGCGGTCAAGACCGCCGAGCAGGCTGACGTGATTGTTGCCGTGGTTGGCGAGTCCCGTGGCATGTCGCATGAAGCGGCCAGCCGCAGCAGCCTGAACATTCCCGGCAAGCAACGCGACCTGATCAAGGCGCTGAAGGCGACTGGCAAGCCGCTGGTCCTGGTACTGATGAACGGCCGCCCACTGGTGCTGGTCGACGAACTGGCCCAGGCCGATGCAATGCTGGAAACCTGGTTCCCCGGCACCGAAGGCGGCAACGCCGTAGCCGACGTACTGTTCGGCGACTACAACCCGTCCGGCAAGCTGGCGATGTCGTTCCCACGTTCGATTGGCCAGCTTCCTACTTACTACGCGCACCTGAACACCGGTCGCCCTTACTCTCCGGACAAGGTCGGCAACTACACCTCCCATTACTTCGAAGAAACCAACGGCCCGCTGTTCCCGTTCGGCTATGGCTTGAGCTACACCCAATTCGACGTATCGGACATCAAACTGTCGGCCACCGACATGCCGCGCAAAGGCAAGTTGACCGCCAGCGTGACGGTGAAGAACACCGGCAAGGTTGCTGGCGCGACCGTGGTTCAGCTATATCTGCACGACGTCGCCGCATCCATCAGTCGTCCGGTCAAGGAGCTGAAGAACTTCGAGAAAGTCATGTTGCAGCCCGGTGAGGAGAAAGTCGTGAGCTTCACCCTCAGCGAAGACGATCTGAAGTTCTACAACCCAAGCCTGAAATACGCGGCGGAAGCTGGCGAATTCAAGGTCATGATCGGCCTTGATTCAGAAGCGGTGAAGCAGGCGAGTTTCAATTTGTTGTAAGGCTGCAACTGCAGAGTAATTCTGTGGGAGCGAGCTTGCTCACGAAGAAGGCAGTAGGAACAGCGCATTTTTCTGCGTCTGAAATATTGCCTTCGCAAGCAAGCTTGCTCCCACAAGTTTTGTGTCTTCTGCCCGCCATAAATCAGGCAATACCTGACATGACATTCACCTCCCGCAGCCTACGCATCGTCCTTTATGCACTGCTGATTCTTGCTGGCGCAGCCGTGTCGGCGGGCTTGGCGATGCGTCAGGCGCAGCGACATGCATTGTCGGACGATGCCGCAAGGGCGGAGGTTCAGCTGTCCCTTTACGCCAACACGCTGCACACCTTGATTGAACGCTATCGCGCGCTGCCTGCGGTGCTCGCGCTGGACCCGGAAATACGCGCGGCACTCAACGGCCCGATCACGGCGCAATCCCAGGATGCGCTAAATCGCAAGCTGGAGCGTATCAATGGCGCGGCGCAATCCTCGACCCTTGAGCTGCTGGATCGCCATGGCCTGGCCGTTGGCGCCAGCAACTGGCGGCTACCCAGCAGTTACGTCGGCCATAACTACGGCTTTCGTCCTTACTTTCAACAAACCAGGGCCAAAGGCATCGGCCGCTTTTACGCGGTAGGTGTTACCAGTGGCATTCCTGGTTATTTTTTGTCCAACGCAGTGACCAACGATGCTGGCGGGTTTCTCGGTGCCATGGTGGTCAAGCTGGAGTTTCCCGACCTTGAGCACCAATGGGCGCAAGGCGATGATCTGTTGTTGATCAGCGACTCCAAGGGCATCGTGTTCATCGCCAACCAGCCGGGCTGGCGTTATCGCGAATTGCGGCCGATTTCCGTTGAGGACCGCGCGCAACTGCTCAGCACCCGGCAATACGACCGGCAACCGCTTTCACCATTGCGCCGCCGCGAACTGCGCGCATTTGGCGAAAACAGCCATCTGACCCGTGTCGACGGCCCTGACGAAACAGCGGATTACCTCTGGCAATCAATGCCCTTGCCTGCCGAAGACTGGACGCTGCATCTGCTGCGTAAACCGCAGATGGCCAGCGAAGACATTCGCAACGCCGGCATTGCCGCCGCCGGTGCCTGGCTGACGCTGATATTTCTTGGGCTGTTCCTTTATCAGCGCTGGCGCCTGGCGCGCATGCGCGAACGCAGCCGTGACGAGCTGGAGCGTCAGGTGCTGGAGCGCACGGTGGAACTGCGCACGGCTCAGGACGGCCTGGTGCAATCGACCAAACTCGCCGCGCTGGGGCAGATGTCCGCAGCGCTGGCGCACGAAATCAATCAACCGCTGACCGCCCAGCGCATGCAACTCGCCACCTTGCGCCTGCTGCTCGATCACGGGCGCATTGATGATGCTTATAAAGCCCTGGCGCCGCTGGACCAGCAATTGACGCGCATGGCCGCGCTGACCGGACACTTGAAAACCTTCGCCCGCAAAAGCCCCGGAGGCCTGCGCGAGCGACTGGATCTGGCCGCAGTGGTCGATCAAGCCTTGCTGCTGCTGGATTCGCGCATCCGTGACGAACACATCCAATGCGTGCTGCGCCTGACCCGGCCTGCATGGGTTCGCGGCGATGCCATTCGCCTGGAACAGGTGCTGATCAACCTGCTGCGCAATGCTCTGGATGCGATGAGCGACAAACCGCTCAAGCGTCTGGAAATCGTGATCAGCGCGCAGGAGAATCGCTGGTGCCTGTGCGTCATCGACAGCGGCGGTGGTATCGCCGATGAACATATGGTCAGCCTGTTCGATCCCTTCTTTACCACCAAGCCGGTTGGCGATGGCCTTGGACTTGGGCTGGCGGTGTCCTACGCCATCGTGCACGAACTGGGCGGACGACTTGCGGCGCAAAATCATGGTCAGGGCGCACGCTTCTCGTTCAGTCTGTCGAACGACTTCCTGGAGGCTGGACCCGCATGCTGAATTCCGTCATTGTCGTTGACGACGAAGCGCCGATTCGTGAGGCCGTGGAGCAATGGCTGACGCTGTCCGGATTCCAGGTGCAGGTGCATAGCCGCGCCGAGGATTGTCTGGCGAACCTGCCGGAGCATTTTCCGGGGGTGGTGCTCAGCGACGTACGCATGCCGGGCATGGGCGGCCTGGCATTGCTCGCAAGGTTGCAAGCGCTGGACGCCGACCTGCCGGTAATCCTGTTGACCGGGCATGGCGATGTGCCGATGGCGGTAGATGCCATGCGCGACGGCGCCTATGACTTCCTGGAAAAACCCTTTAGCCCGGAAACCCTGCTGAGCAACCTGCGTCGGGCATTGGAAAAGCGCCAACTGGTCCTGGAAAACCGCCGTCTGCACGAGCAGGCCGATGCCCGCTCGCAACTGGACGCGACGCTGCTCGGCGTTTCGCCGGGCTTGCAGACCTTGCGCCGCCAGGTACTGGATCTGTCGCAACTGCCGGTCAATGTGGTTATCCGGGGTGAAACGGGCAGCGGCAAAGAGCTGGTTGCGCGCTGCCTGCATGACTTCGGTCCGCGCGCCAACAAGCCCTTCGTCGCCCTCAATTGCGCGGCGATCCCCGAACAGTTATTCGAAGCCGAACTGTTCGGCCATGAAACCGGAGCGTTTACCGGCGCCCAGGGCAAGCGCATCGGCAAGCTGGAATATGCCGATGGCGGCACCTTGTTTCTCGATGAAATCGAAAGCATGCCGCTGGCCCAACAGGTCAAGTTGCTGCGCGTCTTGCAGGACAAACAGCTGGAACGCCTGGGCTCCAACAAGCCGATTAAAGTGGATCTGCGGATCATCGCGGCCACCAAACCCGATCTGCTCGAAGAAGCCCGCGCCGGACGTTTTCGCGAGGATCTGGCCTACAGACTTAATGTCGCTGAACTACGCCTGCCGCCATTGCGCGAGCGCCGCGAAGACATTCCGCAGCTGTTTAACCACTTCGCCGAGGCCGCCGCGCAACGCCTTGGCCGCAAAGCGCCGGAACTCAGCGCTGCGCAGTTGAGCCAGTTGCTGACCCACGACTGGCCGGGCAATGTGCGCGAACTGGCCAATGCCGCTGAACGCCAGACATTGGGCCTGAGCGCGCCGGAACCGGTCGCACTGGACGCCGGGCCATCGCTCGCTGCGCAGCAGGAAGCGTTCGAAGCCCATTGCCTGCGCGCCGCCCTCACCCGCCACAAAGGCGACATCAAGGCGGTGCTCCACGAACTGCAACTGCCACGCCGCACGTTGAACGAGAAGATGCAGCGGCATGGATTGTTGCGTGAGATGTTTGTGTAGCACCTCGCGATCTGTTGCAGCGAAATTGTGGGAGCGAGCTTGCTCGCGATGAGGCCGGTACATCCGCACATCTTTCCGCGCCCGAAAAGAAGCCTTCGCGAGCAGGCTCGCTCCCACTGGATTAGTGCCGAACGCAGCCCTCATCGGCAACTTTCCGCTCACTGTCATCCGCGCCATAAGCGGATTCCCGCTCATAAACCCTCGCAAACCCTTCTAAACCGGGCCTCTGCCCGCTGGCACGGCTCCTGCTATAGGAAGGCACGGCCGCATTTTGACGTGCCCTTCTAAAAACAATGAATGTAAGGAACAAGATGGAAATCCCTACCTCCCTGTCGCAAGGGTCAGCCAGCGCGCCTGCCGCTGTGAAGACCACCTCAAGTCGTCTCAAATCAATCTTCAGCGGTTCGGTCGGCAACATGGTCGAGTGGTATGACTGGTACGTCTACGCCGCCTTCTCGTTGTATTTTGCCAAATCCTTCTTCCCCAAGGGCGACACCACCGCCCAACTGCTCAACACCGCAGCCATCTTCGCCGTAGGCTTCCTGATGCGCCCGATTGGTGGCTGGCTGATGGGTTTGTACGCCGACCGCAAGGGCCGCAAAGCCGCATTGATGGCTTCGGTGCTGTTGATGTGCTTCGGTTCGCTGATCATCGCCCTGACACCGAGCTATGAAATGATCGGCGTCGGTGCCCCGATCCTGCTGGTGTTTGCCCGTCTGTTGCAGGGTTTGTCGGTGGGTGGCGAATACGGCACCTCGGCAACTTATCTCAGCGAGATGGCAACCAAGGAGCGTCGCGGCTTCTTCTCCAGCTTCCAGTACGTGACGCTGATTTCCGGGCAGCTCATCGCTCTGGGCGTGTTGATCGTGTTGCAGCAAACCCTCACCACCGAACAGCTGTACGCGTGGGGCTGGCGTGTGCCGTTCGTGATCGGCGCGCTGTGCGCAGTGGTTGCGCTGTTCCTGCGTCGTGGCATGGAAGAAACCGAGTCGTTCACCCGCAAGAAGAAAGAAAAGCCGAAAGAAAGCCTGATGCGCACGCTGATGCGCCATCCCAAGGAACTGATGACCGTGGTCGGCCTGACCATGGGCGGCACCCTGGCTTTCTATACCTACACCACGTACATGCAGAAGTATCTGGTGAACACGGTCGGCATGAGCATCACCGACTCGACGACCATCTCGGCGGCAACGCTGTTTCTGTTCATGTGCCTGCAACCCTTTGTCGGCGCGCTGTCCGACAAGATCGGCCGGCGTCCCATCCTGATCGCCTTCGGGGTGATGGGCACGCTGTGTACCGTGCCGATCCTGACCACACTGCACACCGTGCAAAGCTGGTGGGGCGCGTTCTTCCTGATCATGGCGGCGCTGATCATCGTCAGCGGTTACACGTCGATCAATGCGGTGGTCAAGGCTGAGTTGTTCCCGACCGAAATCCGCGCCCTGGGTGTTGGCCTGCCTTACGCACTGACGGTATCGATCTTTGGCGGCACTGCCGAATACATCGCGCTGTGGTTCAAGAGCATCGGGATGGAGACGGGGTACTACTGGTATGTCACCGCTTGCATCGCCGTTTCGCTGCTGGTTTATGTGTTCATGAAGGACACTCGCAAGCATTCGCGCATCGAAACCGACTGAGTCATATCACCCTGAGTGATCGAGGGCAGCCACATTTGATGGGGTTGCCCTTTTTTATGGAAGAAGCTTTAGCAAGGGCGCAGATATTCTGGTGCAATTTTTCGCTGACAAACCGGTAAACAGCGCAACCAGAGCTCACTATTTATTTTGTCAAGCCAGCTTGTTGCAAGACTTTTCAGAGAAATGCACCACCACCGCGCAATAACGCCCGACACGCCCGAAAACCGCGCCCTGTGGCGTACTATCATTTTTGGCGATGATCGCTAGCAACCCTATTAACTTCTTAATAAAAGTCAGGCGCGTAGCATTAGCTTCATACCGAGTCGCAAACAAATTCGCTGTGGAGTAACTCATCATGAAAACCAACAAACTGATTTTTGGCCTGGCCTTCTCTGTTCTGGCATCAAGCGCTTTCGCCCTTCCTGCCGTTGATACCAGCAACCTGCTCAATTCCACCGTTGTCGCTGAAGGCGGCTCGGCACACACCAACGCTACCCACAACCCACAAGCTGCTGATGGCGCAGATCACGTAGGCGCAAATCGTCTGGCGGCTGATGGTGCTGATCGAGTGGGTCAGAATCGCCAGGCTGCTGATGGTGCTGATCATGTAGGTGCAAATCGTCTGGCCGCTGATGGTGCTGACCGCGTGGGTCAGAATCGCCAGGCCGCTGATGGTTCTGATCACGTAGGTGCAAATCGTCTGGCTGCTGATGGCGCCGACCATGTTGGTGCAAACCGTCTGAGCTAATCACTCAACGGCTACACCCAGCCCGGCTTAATGCCGGGCTTAATCGTTTCCGAGCCGTTAAATCTGTTGGCGACTCTGGAATGTCCAGCGCCAGCCTTGCACTATGACGCAACTCTGCTCTCTCTTCGCAGTAACAGGAATTGCGCCAATGTCAGATGACATCCATTCGTACGAACCTTCCCAAGGCCATCGTCTGCCCCATGACCCGTTCAATGCCATCGTTGGCCCACGTCCTATCGGCTGGATTTCGTCGCAGGACGCCAACGGCAAACTGAATCTGGCGCCGTACAGCTTCTTTAACGCCTTCAACTACATTCCGCCGATCATCGGTTTTTGCAGTGTCGGTCGCAAAGACAGCCTGAATAACATCGAACAGACCGGCGAGTTCGTCTGGAACCTGGCCACGCGTCCACTGGCCGAAGCCATGAACCAGAGCTGCGCGCCGGTATCGCCGGATGTGAACGAGTTTGAACTGGCCAACCTGACGCCGCTGGCATCACAGATCATCGCGGTGCCTCGGGTCAAGGAAACGCCGGTGTCGTTCGAGTGCAAGGTTACCCAGATCATCCAGCTGCAACGCGCGGACAAAGAACTTGTACCCAGCTGGCTGATTCTTGGCGAAGTGGTTGCGGTACACATCGCCAAGCGGCTGCTCAAGGACGGTATTTACGACACGGCGGCCGGCGAGCCGATCCTGCGTGGCGGCGGTCCTGCGGATTATTTCCAGCTCGGGCCGGAAGCGCTGTTCCAGATGTTCCGCCCGAAAGCCTGATTACGACAGACTGCTCACTGCGGGTCGAAAACCAGATTGCCGTCGGCGTCGATATTGCTCAGCCGCGCCAGTTCTGCGGTGGCGGCAAGGTCGGCGTCGTGAGCGGTCTTGAATTTCTGCCCGTCCAGCACCCGATGAAACACAGGCGCGCCACCCGCGTGCAGGGCTTTGACGGCAATCGCTGCGTCGTAACCACCTTCGCCGGGGACCATTGCGGTAACAGCTTCGAAATCCTGAAATTCTTTACGGGCCATGAAGGCGATCCTGCTGTGCGTGGAAAGCAGGAGATTCTAAACGGTCGGGGCTGCGGTGGGTTACCTAGATCGCGCGCAGCATCTGCTGCACATTGGCATCGGCGCCGTCGTCGGTCGCGAAGGTATGAAAATCCAGGCTGCTGACGATGAGTTCCTGAACGATCTCGGAAAACACCTGCAAATGCGGCGTCTCGAACCAGGCGCTCATGGCCTGTTCGTCAGCCCATGAACCGGAAATCAGCCACAGGTCGGGATCACGCGCCGAATGCTGCAAGGCAAATTCCAGGCAGCCGGGGGCATTGAGCGAAGGCGCGATCAGACTGTCCAGGCGCGCACCGAGCTGGTCACTCTGACCGATCCGGGCACGGGCGAAAACGAGATGGCTCACCGAAGTTGATTGAGGCATGGTCCTGGCTCCTTGTTTTACGTGCCGCGTGAAGAAATTCGCAGTGCTGCGACAGGAGCAGAGATTAAAGGCTGCTGGCAATTACCCGGTAGACAGTTCCTGCCACGTTCTTGCCTGATTCTGCACGGAGGCGGTTTTCTGCGGTCAGTCTTCTATACATCAGGTACCCACTGAATTGCCGTGGATGCTGGCAAATCGGCCGCCGCATCGCCTCGCGCGACGTCGCCCGGCAGGATCAGGCAATCATCCGGCAGGAATCGCGTAGCGCTTTGCCTTGCACAAAAATAAGCTGGGCGCATTCACCAAGGATCAAAGGACTCGATACATGTCGCAGCTCGAACGCCACGTTGAAACGCTAAGCGCAGACATGGAAAAGCAGCGCGCCGAGCTGGCTGACCTGATTCGTCGCTATGCGCCGAAGGAAGGCTCGTTCCAGACCGCTATCGCGCCGCTGTTCATGGCCCGCTATGAAAATCCTTCGGAAAGCTTGCCAGCCGTGGCGCAGCCGGCTTTATGTATCTTCGCCCACGGCAGCAAGCAAGTGCGTCTTGGCGACGAAACCTACACCTATGATCCGCTGAATTATCTGGTGGTGTCGGTGGCGATGCCGTTGAGCGGCAGGATCCTCAACGCCACCGTGGATAACCCCAACCTGGCGCTGCGCCTGGACATCGATCCCGTTGAAATCAATGCGTTGATTGCCGAAGCCGGCCCCATGAGTGTGCCGACTCGCCCGAGCGGGCGCGGCCTGTATGTCGAGCGCATCGACACGCAGTTACTGGATGCAGTGCTGCGCCTGTCGCGTTTGCTGGACAGCCCGAAAGACATCGCCATGCTCGCACCGCTGATCAAACGCGAAATCCTCTATCGCTTGCTGCGTAGTCAACAAGGGCATCGGTTGTACGAAATTGCCATCGCCAACTGCCAGACCCATCGTGTCACTCAGGCAATCACCTGGCTGAACGCGCACTTCGGTGAGCCGTTGCGCATCGAAGAGCTGGCGCGGGAAGTCAATTTGAGTGTCTCGACCCTGCATCACCGCTTCAAAGCGGTGACGGCCATGAGCCCGCTGCAATATCAGAAGCAACTGCGCCTGCAGGAAGCCCGGCGCTTGATGCTGGCCGACGGACTCGATGCGTCCGCCGCCGGTTACAAAGTGGGCTATGAAAGCGCGTCGCAATTCAGCCGGGAATACAGCCGTCAGTTCGGCGCGCCTCCGCTCAGGGATTTGGCGCGCCTGCGCAAAATCGTTTGACCGGTTGCCGAAGTCAGGCGCTCAACACCCGGCACGCCTCGGACGGAATGGTTACCGATACCAGGTTGCCAATGCTCAGCCCCACGCATTGATTCGGCGTGCTCAGCGCAGTCAGCGACACACCTGAGCAGTCGACCGTGGTTTCAATGGTCGCGCCAATGTCACGAATGAACGTCACAGTGCCGGCCAACTGATTTGCCGCTGCGGTTTGCGGCAGTGACAGCTGCAAGTCTTCCGGGCGGACCAGCATTTTGATGTTGGAGCCGACCACGATGCTCTCGCTGATCGGCACATTCAGCGCTTCCCCGCCTGGCATGCCGACCTTGCCGTTACCCAGCGCAGTCGCCGCAAAGATATTGCCCGAGCCGATAAAGTCGGCCACAAATTCGTTGGCCGGATTGCGATAAATCTCGATGGGCGTGCCCACCTGTTGGATCCGGTGTTCGCCCAACACTACAACGATATCGGCCATGGTCATGGCCTCGCGCTGGTCATGGGTGACCAGAATCGTGGTGATATTCAGACGCTTCTGCAACTGGCGGATTTCCACTTGCATGGACTCGCGCAGCTTGGCGTCCAGCGCCGACAAAGGCTCGTCGAGCAATAGCAGCTTGGGATGCGAAGCGATGGCCCGGGCAATCGCCACACGCTGACGCTGGCCACCGGACAATTTCGCCACCGGGCGATCAACCATTTGCTTCAGTTGGATCAATTCCAGCAACTCACTGACCCGCGCCTTTTGCTCAGGTTTACCGACGCCGCGCAGCTTGAGCGGGTAAGCGATGTTCTCGCCGACGGTCATATGCGGGAACAGCGCCAGGGACTGGAACACCATGCCGAAATTGCGCTGATGCGCCGGCGTATGGCTGATGTCTTCACCATCCAGGCGGATTTCGCCGCTGGTCAGGGTTTCCAGCCCGGCGATCATGCGCAGCAAGGTGGTCTTGCCGCAGCCGGACGGGCCTAGAAAGCACACCAGCTTGCCTTCTGGCAGATGCAGGTTGACGTCGGTTACCGCGCAGGCCGAGCCGTAGTATTTCTCTACGTTTTCCAGAATCAATCCGGTCATTTTTTGTAAACCTCAATGGGCAATCAGAACGAGACGCCACCTTCGCCAACCAGCTTCTCCAGCGCCCAGATCAGGACGAAGTCGATGAGCACGATCAGCACGGCGAAGGAAAAAACGGTCGGATCCAGCGACGACACGGTGCGGCTGTACATCCAGATCGGCACGGTCATCACGTCGATGTTGTAGAGGAAGTAGGTCACGGTGAATTCGTTGAACGAGACAATGAACGCCAGCAGCATGCCGGCGAGAATCCCCGACTTCATCAGCGGCACCACCACGTCGACAATCGCCCGCAGCGGCGAGGCGCCGAGCATTTGCGCGGCCTCCTCCACTTCGCTGCCGATGGACATCATCGCCGCCGTGCAGTTTTTCACCACGAAGGGCAGCGCCAGAATCACGTGGGCAATCACCAGTCGCGAGGTGTCCATGTGGAACGGCAGGTTGTCGAATATCAGCAACAGCGCCAGGCCCAACACCACCATGGGAAACACCAGCGGCAGCGACATCAATTGCATGGCCACAGCCTTGCCGCGAAATTCGCAGCGGGTCAGCGCGTAGGAAGCGGGCACGGCGATAATCGTCGCAAAAACCATGGTCAGGCAGGCTACCAACAGGCTGGTGGTCATGGCCTTGCCCAGGCTCAGAACATCGCTGGAGTCCGGTGAAACAAAGGTGCGCCAGGCGGCTTCATACCATTTGAGGCTGTAGCTGGAAGGCGGGAAATCCAGGTTCGACGCGCCGCTGAACGACATGACGATCATGGTCAGGATCGGCATGACCGCCAGCAGCAGGATGAAACCGGAAAGAATCGCCGCGAAACGGCCGGTGTCGCCAGGTAAAACCGGTTGTAGGCGAAAGCGTTTTTTCGTCGAAAGACTCATTGCGAAGCCTCCAGCATGCGGCGTCGGCGCCCGGTGATGTATTCCGAAAGGGTCATGATCGCCAGCGTCGTGACAATCAGCACCACGCCCGCCGCCGAAGCCGCCGGCCAGTTCATCAACGGCGCGATCTGGTCGTGAACCATGACGGCCAGCATCGGCACACGTCTACCGCCCAGCAGCAGCGGTACGACAAAACTGCTGGCGTTGTAGGCAAACACCAAAGTGGCGCCGGTAGTAATTCCCGGCAGACTCATGGGCAGGACGACCTGACGAAACACTTGAAAGCGGCTGGCGCCAAGGGTCGCGGCCGCTTCTTCGTAGCTGCGGGAAACACCGCGCATGGCGCTGGCAATCGGCAGCACTGCGAGGGGGAACGCGGTCTGCACCAGGCCCATCAATACGCCGTTCTGGTTGTACAACATCATGATCGGCCGCGTGATCAGGCCCATGCCTTTGAGCGCCTGATTAAGCATGCCACCCGGACCGAGGATCACCAGCCAGCCGTA
Source organism: Pseudomonas sp. DSP3-2-3 (assembly GCF_049898225.1). Lineage (NCBI taxonomy): Bacteria > Pseudomonadati > Pseudomonadota > Gammaproteobacteria > Pseudomonadales > Pseudomonadaceae > Pseudomonas > Pseudomonas sp. DSP3-2-3. Next base: position 17,526 of record NZ_JAFCXH010000008.1, read on the forward strand.
GCTTTGCAGCAGCAGATTGACCAATAGCGGCAGCAATACGGCCGCCAGAAATATGCGCCGGATGAAGGGCGATTGCAGACGCGACATGGTGTAGCCGACCGGGATCGCCAGGATCACGGCAATCACCGCGCTGATCAGCGCCAGGCGCAGGGTCAGCAGCAATGACTTCAAATAATAGGGTTCCAGCAGTTGGGCATAACTGTCGAGGCTGAAACCGGTCCACTCCGCGCCCTTGGTGCCCACGCTCATGCGCAGGACCAGCAAGCTGGCGGCAATCAGAACCGCCATGAACAGCATCGATGGCGTAAGGAACAGCCAGGCGCGGGCGGTTGGAGAAAATGTCCTCGGTTTGCGTGCAACAGCCACGGCTACCGGGCGGATCAAGGATTGGTGTTCCATGGTGGTGTTCTCTTTATTAGTAACCGAGGGATCACCCGATTCTCAAAGGCAACCCGGGACCTGTGGGAGCAAGCTTGCTTGCGAAAGCGTCTGATGTACCGGCCTCTTCACGAGCAAGCTCGCTCCCACACATCGCGCCCTTTTCTCAGGAAGAGAAAATCTCGGTGTAGCGGCGAATCCACTGGTCGTGCACGGAGGCCAGGAAAGCGTTGTCGTGCATGATCGCTTTGTCGGCAATTTGCTCGGGGGTGAGGATGTACGGGCTCTTGCGCGCCTCGGCGGAGATGATCGCCTTGGAGTTGACCGGGCCGTTGTAGATGTCTTCCGCCATCTTGCCCTGCACCAGCGGGTCCAGAGAATGGTTGATGAAGGCGTAGGCCAAGTCGGTATCGCCCGGACGATTTTTCGGCAGGACCGACTGCATCAAGTCGGTATAGAACCCTTCTTTCATGCCGAAAGTGGCGCCCAGACCGTAGGCCGGGTCGCGAATCTGATTCGGGAAAAACGCTGGCGCGTACAGGCCACCCATGTCCAGCGAGCCGGTGCGGAACAGTTCAGCGATCTGATTCGGGTTTTCGCCCAGGGTCACAACGCGATCCTTGAGCTCGGCGAGCTTCTTGAAGCCCGGCTCGATATTGTGTTCGTCACCACCGGCCAGTTTGGCGGCGATGATGATCAGGTCCATGGCCTCGGTCCAGTTCGGCGGCGGCAGGAAGATGCTCGGTGCGAGGTCCTTGTCCCACAATGCGGCGTAGCTGTCCGGTGCTTCCTTCACGGTGCGCGTGCTGTAGATCAGGCTGTTGCACCACAACAGATAACCAATGCCGTGGCCGTTGGCGCCGGTGCGGTATTTCTCCGGAACGTCGACGATGTTCGGAATGCGGTTGAGGTCGGGTTTTTCCAGCAAACCAGCCGCTGCCAGGCCTTCAGCGCCAACACCAGCCAGCGTAATGACGTCGTATTGCGGACGATCACCGCCAGCCTTGAGCTTGGCGACCATTTCCGAAGTGCTGCCGGTGCGGTCGGCAATGACCTTGGCGCCGGTCTTGGCTTCGAAAGTCGCCGCAATGTTGCGCAACGCAGCCAGGCCGGTGTCATCGGACCAGGTCAGCAGCCGCAGGGTTTTGCCCTGGAATCGAGTGTCGCTGGCGTTGGCGCGGATGAACGGCATCGACATGGCCGCTGCGGCTACCGATGCGACGCCCACTGTCTTGATGAACTGCCTTCTGTTCAGATCATGCTGGCCCATTCTGGACTCCATTTTCGTTGCTGCATGTTGAGGGTGACGCATCGTCGCAACAGGCGAACCGCGTTCCCGAAGCTCTCACCAAAGGCCCGTGATCCGGGCGCATCAGCTGAGTCGGCGAGGTCATCCTGAGTGCCCGTCGAACCCCCAACAATCGAAAATTTGTCATTGAAGCCATGTGTCAAACGCATGCCTCGCCAAGAGGCATGCGTGAGCCGTTCGTGCCCGATCAGACAGCGCGGATGACGTGCTTTATTTCCTGAAAAGCCTGCATGCCCCAAGGCCCCAACTCGCGGCCCAGACTGCTTTGTTTGTAACCGCCCCAGGCCGCCTGCGGGAAAATCACCTGCGGCGCGTTGATCCACACCAGTCCGGCGTGCAGGGCATTGGCAACCCGTTCGGTGGCCTGCGGATCGGCGCCAACTACGCTGGCTACCAGGCCGAACTCACTGTCATTGGCCAGGGCGATGGCTTCGGCTTCAGAGGCAAAACCTCGCACACACAGCACCGGGCCGAAAATCTCTGCGCGCCACAGTGCACTGTCCAGGGGCACGTCAGTGAACACCGTGGGCCGTAAAAAATAGCCCAGCGGACGATCAACCGGACGTTCGCCGCCGCATAACAGCCGCGCGCCGGCCTGTTTTCCGGCTTCGATATGCGCAATCACCCGCTGATATTGCGCGAGATTGACCAGCGGGCCCATTTCCACGCCCTCTTGCGACGGCTCGCCCACCTGAATAGCTTCGGCCCGAGCGATCAGGCGTTGCAGAAACTCCGCCAACAATGACTGAGCGACTAGCACCCGGCTGGTGGCCGAGCACATTTGCCCGGCATTGAAATAGCCGCCGCCACTGGCCAGTTCGACCGCCAGATCCAGATCAGCATCGTCCAACACCAGCAACGAGGACTTGCCACCCAACTCCAGGCTCACGCCCTTGATGGTTTCAGCGGCGCGCTGCATGACCTGCACGCCAACAGCATTGCTGCCAGTGAAGGAGATTTTCGCGATGCGCGGGTCAGCTGCCATTGGCGCGCCGACGGCCAGACCAGTGCCGCAGACCAGATTGAACACGCCGTCCGGCAAGCCGCTGGCGGCAATGATTTTCGCCAGTTGCAGCTCGGCCAACGGCGTGACTTCGGAGGGCTTGAGAACCACGCAACAACCGGCAGCCAACGCCGGGGCGAGTTTCCAGGCGGTGGTCACCATGGGGAAATTCCATGGCACGATCAGCCCGACCACGCCACACGGCTCCCGCCGCAACCGCGCAGTGAAATCTTCGCTGGGCAATACGACGGGGCGATCCTGCTGCTCGTCCAGCGCCTCGGCGAGGCCGGCGTAGTATTCAAACGTGGCGATCACGTCATCGACATCAATCGCGGCTTCAAACTCGGGCTTGCCGTTGTTGCTCGATTGCAGCTGCATCAATGTCGCACGTTGCTCGGCGACGCCAGCGGCGATGGTCCGCAGAATCCGGCCGCGATCAGTCCCCGAGGTTCGCGACCACAAAGCAAACGCTGCGCTGGCAGCCTGCACTGCCTGATCCACCGCCAAGGCATCGCCGCCGCCAACCGTCGCCAGCTGAGCTTCGGTTGCCGGGTTGATCACGGTCAGCAATTCGCTGCCCGAACGCCATTGTCCGTTGATATAAAGGCCGTGTTGCACAGTCATCATGCTCATCAGTCTTGCATCCCGTTTATCCAGACCTGCTGGTCGATTTCAATCAAGGTCGGTCCCGGACGCTCATGGGCCGCCTGCAACGCGACCTTCAATTCTTCGACACCCGACACCGCCTGTGCTGCGCAGCCGAGGGCCTTGGCCACGCCGACGAAGTCCGGGGTATAGATGTCCACGCCAACCGGTTCGATGGCACGGTTGAGCATGTATTTCTTGATCTCTTCGTAGCCCTGGTTATTCCACAGCAACACAATGACCGGCGTGCGCGCTTCCACCGCGCTGGCCAGTTCCGCGAGGGTAAATTGCAAACCGCCATCGCCAATCAGGCAGACGACCGGATTGCGCGCGCCCGAATCGGCGGCGCCCAGCCAGGCACCGATGGCTGCGGGCAAGGCATAACCCAGCGTGCCGTAGCCGGTGGACGAATTGAACCAGCGCCGCGGGTGCTCCAGATTCAGGGTCAGGTTGCCGGTATACACCGGCTGAGTGGAGTCGCCGACCAGCACCACATCAGGCAGAACATCGAGCACAGTTTGCAGGAATCGGGTTTGCCCGCGAGTCGCGCTGTCCCAGGACGCTTCGAGGGTTTCACGCAGCGCCGCGGCGCGGGTGCGGCCCCAGTCATCGGCACGCTCCTGCCGATGTTGGCCGACAAGTTCGGTGAGCAAGGCGTTGACCGCGATCTCAGCGTCGGATACCAATGCGACCGCAGGCGGGAAATTGCGCACGGTCTGATCTGCATCGATGTCGATGCGCAGCAGCGTGCCGGGAATCTTGAAGCTGTCGGTGAAGGTGATGTCGTAATCGGTTTCCGCCAGCTCGGTGCCGATGGCCAGGACCACGTCGGCATCCATGACCAGCGCCCGCGTCGGCGCCAGGGATTGTGTCGAACCGATCAGCAGCGGATGGCGCGATGGCAACATGCCTTTGGCGTTAATGGTCAGCGCCACTGGCGCATCCAGCTGCTCCGCCAGTTTCATCAACGCTTGGGCCGCATCGATGGCCCCGCCACCGGCAAGGATCAACGGGCGCTTGGCCTTGGCCAGCAGACTGGCCATTTGCGTCACGGCCGCAGGTGCCGCGCCGGAGCGATAGACGCTGACCGGTTTGCTTTGCAGCAGCTCATCGGCCTCCTCTACCAGCACATCCAGCGGAATTTCAATGTGCACCGGGCGCGGGCGACCGGCCTGGAACAAGGCAAACGCGCGCGCCAGCACACCCGGCAATTCACTCGCAGACATCAGGGTATGGGAAAACGCCGCGACGCCCGCCACCAGCGCACTTTGCGAAGGCAGCTCGTGCAACTTGCCGCGCCCGCCGCCCAGTTGATTGCGCGACTGCACGCTGGAAATGACCAGCATCGGAATCGAGTCGGCGTACGCCTGGCCCATCGCCGTGGTGATGTTGGTCATGCCGGGGCCGGTGATGATGAAACACACGCCGGGTTTGCCGCTGGTGCGGGCATAGCCGTCTGCCATAAAACCCGCGCCTTGCTCGTGGCGGGGCGTGACATGGTTGATCGTCGAACCCGCCAAACCACGGTACAACTCAACCGTATGCACCCCGGGAATACCGAACACCTGCTCGACACCATAACCTTCCAGTAACTTCACCAACACTTCGCCGCAAGTCGCCATTTGCCATTTATCCTTCATCGGTTCGAGAACTGTCCGACGTTCGCGCGTCAGGTCAGGCGCGAGTGGGCACAGTTTGTGAGGGTAATTGGAACTGCCGGGCATGGTTGTGACAACGTATAAAATGTCATGCTTAGGCATGTTCCCCATGCATGCCTGAAATCCTATGAAACGTTTGCCGCCACTTCCTGCGCTTCACACCTTCCTGATCACGGCCCAGTGCTGCAATTTCACGCGCGCCGCCGAACTGTTGCACATCACCCAGGGCGCGGTCAGTCGGCAGATTTCCGGGCTGGAAAGCCATCTGGGCTATTCGTTGTTTCAACGCCAGGCACGCGGCTTGAGCCTCACGGCGCAGGGCCGGGAATTGTTTCCGCGCATTCAGCAGGTCTTCGCGCTGATCGACGAAGCCGTCGAGCAAGTGGGCGTCAAACGCGACGCGTTGCAACTCAAGGCGCCGACCTGCCTGATGCGCTGGCTTCTTCCGCGCCTGCTGCAATGGCAGAAGGAACGCCCGGATGTGCCGGTGGAACTGACCACCACTGTGCAGCACGCGGTGGATTTTCGCCGGGAGGAATTCGATGCCGCCGTGGTCTACGGCGCGCGGCCGGACAGTTCGATGCAGGTCCATCACATTTTCGACGAGCAACTGACGCCGGTCTGTTCCCAGCAATTGTTGGCCGGGCCGGTGCCGCTCAAAACCTTCGCGGACCTGGAACAGCACATGCTGCTGCATCCAACCCGGGACCAGCGCGACTGGGAGCAATGGCTGAAAGCCGCAGGCGCGACCGTCAGCAATATCAGCAAAGGGCAGCATTTCGACACCCTGGACCTGGCGATGTCGGTGGCGTCGCAAGGCACTGGCGTGGCGATTGGTGATTGGGCGCTGATTGAAGAAGACCTCAGCACCGGCCGCCTGGTCATGCCTTTCGACCTGAAAGTTCGTACCGGCGCCGCCTATTACTTTGTGTTCCCGACACGACCAGGCGCTTCGCCACAGCTGCAGGAACTGATTGACTGGCTCCTGGCGCAAGCAGCGCAACGGGCGGATCTATAACCGTTGGCGGCGAACTGGCCATTTGCTAGATCGCTTCTTTCCTACACCACAGCAGAACGTGTCCTACAATTTCCTCAGTCCCTTTCAGAACTGCTCTGTAGTCGGAATGAGGAAAGCGTCATGAACATAACAACAAGAAAATGCCTGGCTGCAATAGGTGTCAGCGCCATCGTTGCCCTTTACGCAGCGGGCGCATACCGGATCGAGCTGATCCGCGAAGCACCTCGCGTGGCCAGTTGCAGCTTCGGCCATTGCGTCCCCACTGATGCGACCTTCAGCGCGTTGCGATGAGTTGCGGGATCGAATTGTGGGAGCGATCGGAGGTTACGACGGCCGCGAAGCGGTGTGTCAGGTCAACCGCTATCGCTGCCTCACGTTGCTCGTAAGCTCCCACGGGGTTTCTCCACGGGCTATGCCTAAGGCAGCTATCGATTAGCAAGCTATCGGATTAGACTGACGACTTTCTCCTGCCGCAATGGCGGCGGGTAAACACTGTCGATCAGGTTCTGCCTTGACCAACCTTAATCAAACCACGCCGTCCATCCGCAGCGTTCTGTTTGCGTTGATGATGGCAGTCTTTCTCAGCGCGTTGGACCAAACCATCGTCGCCGTCTCGATGCCAGCCATTTCCGCGCAATTCATGGATTTCGACCTGCTGGCCTGGGTGATTTCTGGCTATATGGTGGCGCTGACCGTCGCGGTGCCGATCTACGGCAAGCTGGGCGATTTGTACAGGCGGCGCAATCTGATGCTGTTCGGCCTCGGGCTGTTTACCCTGGCTTCGCTGTTTTGCGGCATGGCGCAAAGCATGGAACAACTGGTGCTGGCGCGGATCATTCAGGGCATCGGCGCGGGCGGCATGGTTTCGGTGAGCCAGGCGATCATCGGCGACATCGTCCCACCTCGCGAACGCGGGCGTTACCAGGGTTATTTCAGTGGGATGTATGCCGCCGCCAGCGTAGCCGGCCCGGTGCTCGGCGGGTTCATGACCGAGTATCTGTCATGGCGCTGGGTGTTCCTGATCAACCTGCCGCTGGGCGTGCTCGCCTGGTGGGTCGCCAAACGCACGCTGATCGGTCTGCCCGTCCCGCAACGCAAACCCATCATTGACTACCTCGGCACGGTGCTGATGATCGTCGGCCTCAGCTCTTTATTGCTGGGCATCACCGAAATTGGCCAGGGCCGCAGCTGGCGCGATGATCAAGTGGTCGCCTTGCTGGGCATCGCGCTGTTGGCACTGGTGGTGTTCGTGCTCTACGAACGGCGCGCGCCAGAGCCGCTGCTGCCCATGCATCTGTTCGCCAATCGCAGCGCGGTACTGTGCTGGTGCACGGTGTTTTTCACCAGTTTCCAGGCGATTTCGCTGATCGTGCTGGTGCCGCTGCGTTTCCAGACCGTCACCGGCGGCGGTGCCGACAGCGCCGCCTTGCACCTGCTGCCGCTGGCGATTGGCATGCCGATGGGCGCTTATTTCGCCGGCCGCCGCACCTCCCTGACCGGACGCTACAAACCCTTGATCCTGACCGGCGCGCTGCTGATGCCGCTGGCGATCCTCGGCATGGCCTTCACCCCGCCGCAGTCGGTGCTGCTCACCGGCCTGTTCATGGTGCTGACCGGTTTCGCCAGCGGCATGCAGTTTCCGACTTCGCTGGTCGGTACGCAGAACTCCGTCGCGGTGCGAGACATGGGCGTCGCCACCAGCACCACCAACCTGTTTCGCTCCCTGGGCGGGGCCGTGGGCGTGGCGGTAATGTCCGCGCTACTGCTGGCCATGTTGCAAGGCACAGACCTGGCTCATGTCAGTGGCGCGGTGGCAGGTATTGAGGGCGGTTCCGGCAATGTGTTGATGGACAGTCTCAACGCCGCCAGCGGCCCCGCGCTGCAAAACCTGCGCAGTGAACTGGCGCTGACGTTCGAGCACCTGATGATGATCAGCGCGGCGGTATCCCTGTTCGGATTGGTGGCCGCGCTGTCGATGCCCAATCATTTGTTGCGGGGTAGAGAGCATCAGGAGCGGTGATCATTGTAGGAGCCAACTTGTTGGCGAGGCGTCGCGCCTATTCGCGAGCAAGCTCGCTCCCACACAAGTTCGCTCCCACAAGGACGATTACTTGCTGTAATACCCCACCGCCACCAGATAGTTACCCGCCTTGCGCACATAGGCGTGCTTGTTTTCCACTTTGTTGGTAATCGGGTTACGCCAGCGGTACTCGTATTCGCCTGCGTCTTGCCTGGCGATCAGCGTCAGGATTGGCTCGCCCACAGGCTTGCCTTCTGGATCCTTGACCTTCCTGAAGTCGGTATTGATCAGGCGCAGATTAGTGCCGTGGGCGACGTAGCGGTCGTTGCTCAGGTCGACCACGAACACATACAGATCGTCCTGAAGGAATCCGCCCTGAAGGCTGTTTATCGCAGTCAGCGTTCCCTTTTGGTCGCGAGCCAGTTCGCTGACGGCCTTGTCCAGCAATGCCCTTGCCTGCTCGGGTGAAGCGCGCGGTACGTAGTAACCCACCGCCAGGATGCGCTCGCCGACCCGCTGAAAGTACACGCGTTTGCGTTCTACCTTACCGTCAGCCCAGTTGTTCCAGCGATATTCCGCCTGTTGCACACCCTTGGTTTCAGGCGTTTGCAGCACCTCCTTGAACGCCTTTTGCAAATCGGGTTCCAGCACCTGGGAAACGTCCCGGCCGATCAGCACCACGGATGGCCCGCCACTGGCGAGCATCACGCCCTTGGTATCGACCACGAACACATAACGTTCCCCATCGACAAACTCACCCTGGCGGCTGAATTCGGCGAAGGCTTTGTCGCCTTCCTGTTGATAGCGCTGCACGGCTTTTTCCAGCAGCGCTTTGGCCGCCGGCCCTTGATCGGGACTTTCCGCCCCGGCCCAGCCTTGCCCCAGCCACATTAGACATACCCACCCCAAGAGCACTTTTACGAGCCCGATACTGCGTGGCGACGACGGCATTGCCGATCCCTCTTTTATTGGTTTGGACTGAGCTTAGCCAATAACCGGACGATGACGAACTATTCACAGGACGCTGCCAGGGCTGGTTGTGCGGTCAGTCAGCCCAGAACCACTGCGTGCGCTCGGGCTTGAGATGCTCGAACGCGGGCATGACTTCGCCCTGCTGGAAAAACCGTCGCGAGCGCGCCTTGGCATTGCTGAACCAGTTACCGGTTTCGGGGCAAGGCTGGCCTGCGTTGACTGCTGGCTTGGGTTTGTCGTCAAAGCGCGCATACCACTGCGCGGTCGTCTCTTTGGTGAAGCAGGGACCGGGGATCGGATAAGGATGCAGGCAACCGGTGTCCTGTAGACGGATCGGCCTGAGCACTTTGTTTAGCGCCCTGTAGGCCAACGGTGGCGTTTCGGTCGCGGGGAGCAAATCCGGGAGCACGCCGGCACGGACCAACAAGCCGCCGTCGTAGGCGTGAAAGGTGATATCGCTGTGCGAACTCAGCGTGCCTCGCAGACGATCATTGCCGCCCAGCTGCCGGACAAAGCGTTGCCCAAGCACCGTGTACCAGCTGACGCCCTTGATGCGATTGAGCAGACGCAGGCTTTCCAGATGTGGGCCCGAGTCGACCATCAGCCCGTTATTACTCAGCGCCAGGCGGTATTCCAGCGACAGATGACGATGACCCGCAAACGGCAGAATGCACCCCAGGCCGCCATAACCATGTTCGGCATGGAGCTGGCCGCACAGGAATTTGATCCAGCCCTCGTATAAACCGACGCCACCGCTTTCGGTCAGGTATGCCCAGGGCAGAACCATTTTCATGCAGCAAAGGTCGGTATCCGCCTGCTCCTGGGGCGTGCAGGTCAGCAACAGCTGATAGTTGGCCACTTGCGAAGCGTCTGCGCTGGATAACGACCACAACAACGGCTCATGAGGTGAGCCGTCGAGAATCTGCCGTCGACACCTGGCGAAACTGCTCGGCGCCAGCTTGCGCACGTGTTGGTAATGCTGCCATTTGAGCAAAGGCCGGAACGTCTCGTAGAAACGCGCAAAGCAGGCGTCGATCCGGAACCTGGCATCCAGCGTATGACCCTGCCTGAAATAAAGAGTAGTGATCAGGCCCATACGCAGGATGGGCACGGCGCGTGCAGAGTCAATCGTCACACGCCCGGCCCCATCCCTGAGCCGCCCCAACAAACGCACAGCCTCAGAAAGAGTTTCCGACACGAACGATCCTCCTGATCATCCCGGCGCGGCGGCGTGAAAGACCTTCATTGGACCTTTCCCGCATTGCCCATGCAGGGCTTCGGGTGTCAGGGGCGACTTTGAAGCGTTGAGAGGTTGCGAGGAATTTGTCGCCAACGACAGGGCATATAGGCGCAAGGGTGCCCGAAAACATGCAATTTCTTCCCGTTCATGTTTGCTTGGAGCAAAGAATGAAGAGAGTTTTACGCAGGAGCAATACGTAGGAATTAGTTTGGGAAATCAGCCACACGTTTCAAGAAATGTCCTACTGACGTCCTACAAGACGGGACTACGTCACTCACAAATGTCATGAAGTTTCATACTGGCATTGCGCCCCAATTTGACGAACGAAGCGTAAACTCCCTGTCCATGCGCGTTGAGTTCACGATGGATGCGCTGCATATTCGGTGGTACAACCTGCGACAGCCGATCAGTTTCGCAACGCAGGGCTCAGGCGCAACATGTCCAGGCCTGCTTCTACCCACTGTTCAGCATGCTCGTTGAGCGAATAGCTGTCAGGAATCAGTAGCCACTGGCCGAGCATGCCGTCGATATAGGCATGCAACGTGATCGACGCACGAACGCTGTCGAGGTTGGCGGGAAGCTGCCCTTTGCGAACCGCGTTATTCAAGGCAACGCCGATTCGATCATTGCATTCCAGGGCACTCGCCTGGCGCTGACGACGGAAGTCACACATTTCATCGGTAAACTCGCATTTATGAAACAGAATCTCATTGATGCGACGGGTTTTCGGGTCCAGTGCAACTTGATGAAACAAATGAATCAGCAGTTTTTTCATGCAGCCCAGCGGGTCGTCTTCATCCTCGCTCTCGCTGGCCCTGGCCATTTCTTCAAGCGGCTCCTGCAGGCTGTCGAGCATCGCTTGCACCAGATCGGCCTTGTTACTGAAGTGCCAATAGATCGCGCCGCGCGTCACGCCGGCAATCGAGGCAATGTCCGCCAGGGTCGTACGCGCCACCCCTCGCTCATAGAATGCCTGCTCGGCGGCCTCCAGAATCTGGCTGCGGGTAACCTGAGCTTCTTCTTTGGTACGACGGACCATGGCAGTAAAACCTCATCAAATTGCCTGGAGCTGTGAATTGACAGCTCCCAAGCAGAACCGGGCGGCATTTGTATTGCCTTGTCCCGAACCTACAATCCCCGATTCCTGCGGCATATTGATGCAGGGATGGGTATTTACAAACAACCGTGAATGTAAGTATATTCATTAGCTTCCTACTTATCCAGCCGGAATACATTTTTAACCTTTAACCTTCTTGAGCACTCAGGCTCCTGACCCGAGGATCTTCATGCAATTCAAGCCAGCTGTTACCGTTCTGGTCACTGCCGTCGCCCTGGCCACCCTGCTCGGCGGTTGCAGTAAAAAAGAAGAGGCGGCCCCTGCTCCGCCGCCACCTCAGGTTGGTGTGGTCACTCTGAAAACCCAGCCATACACGCTGACCTCGGATCTGCCCGGCAGAACCACGGCGTTCCGCATCGCGGAAGTTCGCCCCCAGGTCAACGGCATCATTCTCAAGCGCATGTTCACTGAAGGTGCCGACGTCAAGGTCGGTCAGCAGCTCTATCAGATTGATCCGGCCCTTTACGAAGCCACTGCCAACAGCGCCAAGGCCGCCTTGCAATCTGCCAAATCACTGGCCGATCGTTATAAGCAACTGGTCAGCGAGCAAGCCGTCAGCCGTCAGGAGTACGACACCGCCCTGGCCGACAGCCTGACCGCGCAGGCCACGTATCAGACCGCTCAGATCAATCTGCGCTACACCAAAGTGCTGTCGCCGATTTCCGGTCGCATTGGTCGTTCGTCGGTAACTGAAGGCGCGCTGGTCAGCAGCGCTCAGGCCGATGCCATGGCGACGATCCAGCAACTCGACCCGATCTACGTCGATGTGGTGCAGTCTTCGGTGGAAATGCTCAAGCTGCGTGCCGAACTCGACAGCGGCAAGTTGCAGAAAGCTGGCGAGAATGCTGCCAAGGTCAATCTGACCCTGGAAGACAACAGCAAGTACGCGCTGGAAGGCAAACTGGAGTTCTCTGAAGTTTCCGTGGATCAAACCACCGGTTCCGTGACCCTGCGCGCCGTGTTCCCGAACCCGGACCACCGTTTGCTGCCGGGCATGTTCGTGCACGCTCGCCTGCAGGCCGGCGTCAATGCCGCAGCGATCCTGGCGCCACAACAAGGCGTTACCCGTGACCTGAAAGGCACGCCGACCGCACTGATCGTGAACAAGGACAACAAGGTCGAATTGCGCACCTTGGTGGCCAATCGCACCGTGGGTAGCGACTGGTTGATCGAAAGTGGCCTGGAAGCCGGAGACCGGATCATTACGGAAGGTCTGCAGTACGTTAAACCAGGCGCAGAAGTGAAGGTCGCGGAAGCCACCAACGTCAAGTCGGAAAACCCGGCACCTGCCCCGGCAACTGAAAAAGCCGCAGGCAGCAAAGGGGAGTAATTCATGTCGAAATTTTTTATCGACCGCCCGATTTTCGCGTGGGTAATTGCCCTCGTGATTATGCTGGTCGGGGCTTTATCGATCCTCAAGCTGCCGATCAACCAGTACCCGAGCATTGCGCCACCGGCCATTGCGATTCAGGTTACGTATCCAGGCGCTTCTGCACAGACCGTGCAGGACACCGTGGTTCAGGTGATCGAGCAGCAGCTCAACGGTATCGACAACCTGCGTTATGTTGGCTCGGAAAGTAACTCCGACGGCAGCATGACCATTACTGCAACGTTCAACCAGGGCACCAACCCGGATACGGCGCAGGTTCAGGTCCAGAACAAACTGAACCTGGCGACGCCGCTCCTGCCGCAGGAAGTTCAGCAGCAAGGCATCCGGGTAACCAAGGCAGTGAAAAACTTCCTGATGGTTATCGGCCTGGTGTCTGAAGACGGCAGCATGGGCAAGGAAGACTTGGCCAACTACATCGTCTCGAACATGCAAGACCCGATCTCGCGTACCTCCGGTGTGGGTGACTTCCAGGTGTTCGGTGCCCAGTACGCCATGCGTATCTGGCTCGATCCGGCCAAGCTGAACAACTTCCAGCTGACGCCAGTGGATGTGAAAACCGCAATCTCCGCGCAGAACGTGCAGATTTCTTCTGGTCAGCTGGGCGGTTTGCCAGCGATGCCGGGGCAGCAGCTCAACGCAACCATCATCGGCAAGACGCGTCTGCAGACCGCCGAGCAGTTCGGCAACATTTTCCTGAAAGTGAATCAGGACGGCTCGCAGGTTCGTCTGCGTGACGTGGCCCGAGTCGGCCTGGGTGGCGAGAACTACAGCATTGACGCGCAGTTCAACGGCAAGGCAGCTTCCGGTCTGGCGATCAAACTGGCGACCGGTGCCAACGCACTGGACACCGCCAAGGCGATTCGCACCACGGTTGCGCAGCTTGAACCGTTTTTCCCGCCAGGCATGAAAGTCGTCTATCCGTATGACACCACGCCAGTGGTCAGTGAATCGATTTCCGGCGTGGTGCACACGCTGGGCGAAGCGATTGTGCTGGTGTTCCTGGTGATGTACCTGTTCCTGCAAAACTTCCGTGCCACGATCATCACCACGATGACCGTACCCGTGGTATTGCTTGGTACGTTCGGTATCCTCGCGGCCTTCGGCTTTACCATCAACACCTTGACCATGTTCGGCATGATCCTGGCCATCGGCTTGCTGGTGGACGATGCGATTGTGGTGGTGGAAAACGTCGAGCGGGTGATGGCGGAGGAGAAACTTTCGCCGCGAGAGGCCACGATCAAGTCCATGGAGCAGATCCAGGGCGCGCTGATCGGTATCGCGCTGGTGCTGTCGGCGGTTCTGCTGCCAATGGCGTTCTTCGGCGGTTCCACCGGTGTGATCTATAAGCAGTTCTCGATCACGATTGTTTCGGCCATGGCCCTGTCGGTGGTCGTCGCGCTGATCTTTACCCCGGCCTTGTGCGCCACCATGCTCAAGCCGATCGACCATGAAAAACACGGTCAGCCAAAACGCGGCTTCTTCGGCTGGTTCAACCGGACCTTCGACCGCAGCGTGCAGAGCTACGAGCGCGGCGTGGGCAATATGCTCAAGCACCGCATCCCGGCGTTCCTGGTCTACCTGCTGATTTTTGCCGGCATGATCTGGATGTTTACCCGCATCCCGGCGGCGTTCCTGCCTGAAGAAGACCAGGGCGTGATCTTTGCTCAGGTGCAGACACCGGCGGGTTCCTCGTCCGAGCGTACCCAGGGCGTGATCGACAACATGCGCAAATACCTGCTTGAAGAAGAAGGTGGCGCAGTTGCATCGGTATTCACCGTAAACGGCTTCAACTTCGCTGGTCGCGGTCAAAGTTCGGGTCTGGCGTTCATCATGCTCAAGCCATGGGGCGATCGTTCCGCAGAAAACAGCGTGTTTGCGCTGGCCAAGCGGGCGCAGGCGCACTTCTTCGGGTTCCGCGATGCCATGGTGTTCGCGGTGGTTCCGCCAGCGGTTCTGGAGCTGGGCAACGCCACGGGCTTCGACATCTTCCTGCAGGATCAGGGCGGTGTCGGCCATGCCAAGTTGATGGAAGCTCGCAACCAGTTCCTCGGCTTGGCGGCGCAAAGCAAGATTCTGGCGGGCGTACGTCCCAACGGTCTGAATGACGAGCCGCAGTATCAGCTGACCATCGACGACGAACGCGCCAGTGCTTTGGGCGTGACGCTGTCGGACATCAACACCACGCTGTCCATCGCGCTGGGCGGTAACTACGTCAACGACTTCATCGACCGCGGTCGAGTCAAGAAGGTGTATGTGCAGGGTGAAGCAAGTGCCCGCATGAGCCCCGAAGACCTGAAGAAGTGGTACGTGCGCAACGCCAAGGGTGAAATGGTGCCGTTCGCATCGTTCGCATCTGGCGCCTGGGTGTACGGCTCACCAAAACTGTCGCGCTATAACGGTGTGACGGCGGAGGAAATACTCGGTACTCCGGCGCCGGGCTACAGCTCGGGTGAAGCGATGGCTGAAGTCGAAGCCCTGGTGAAGAAACTGCCAGCGGGTATCGGCTATTCATGGACTGGCCTGTCGTACGAAGAACGTCTGTCCGGCTCGCAAGCGCCTGCGTTGTATGCGCTGTCGCTGCTGGTGGTGTTCCTCTGTCTGGCGGCCTTGTATGAAAGCTGGTCGATTCCTATCGCGGTGTTGCTGGTGGTTCCGCTTGGGGTTATCGGTGCGTTGATGGCAACGAGCCTGCGTGGTTTGTCCAACGACGTGTTCTTCCAGGTGGGCTTGCTGGTGACGGTAGGTCTGGCGGCGAAGAACGCGATCCTCATCGTGGAATTCGCCAAGGAGCTGCATGAACAAGGCAAGAGTCTTGTGGATGCAGCGATCGAAGCCTGCCGGATGCGTTTGCGACCGATTGTCATGACGTCCATGGCGTTCATCCTCGGCGTTGTGCCGCTGGCGATTTCCACCGGCGCAGGTTCGGGCAGTCAACATTCGATCGGTACCGGCGTAATCGGCGGTATGATCACGGCCGTTGTCCTGGCGATCTTCTGGGTACCACTGTTCTTCGTCTCGGTATCCTCGTTGTTCAAGGGCAAACAGAAAGAAACTTCACATGATGAGGCTGGCCAATGAGCAAGTCCCTGATCTCTCTGGCGGTTACCGCGTTCATTCTCGGCGGCTGCTCGTTGATCCCTGAGTACAAGCAACCTGCAGCGCCAGTCGCGGCGCAGTACCCGCAAGGTCCGGCGTATTCGCCGGCCGAAGCGGCGAACGTTGCGGCGGCGGAACAAGGCTGGCGTCAGTTTTTCCATGACCCGGCCCTGCAACAGCTGATCCAGACGGCACTGATCAACAACCGTGACCTGCGTGTCGCGGCGCTGAACATCGACGCTTACCGTGCGCAATACCGCATCCAGCGTGCCGATCTGTTCCCGGCGGTTTCCGCCACGGGCAGCGGCAGCCGTCAGCGGGTTCCGGCGAACCTGTCCACCAGCGGCGAGTCGGGCATTACCAGCCAGTACTCGGCGACACTGGGCGTCAGCGCCTACGAGCTGGACCTGTTCGGTCGCGTACGCAGCCTTAGCGAACAAGCGCTGGAGACTTACTTCTCCAGCGAAGAAGCGCGCCGCAGCACACAGATCAGCCTGGTGGCCAACGTCGCCAATGCTTACCTGACGTGGCAAGCCGACCAGGAACTGCTCAAGCTGACCCAGAACACCCTCAAGGCGTTCGAAGAAAGCTATCGCCTGACCTCGCGCAGCAATGAAGTCGGTGTCTCGTCGGCACTGGACCTGAGCCAGTCGCGGACTTCGGTGGAAAGTGCCCGGGTTTCCCTGGCGCGCTATCAGCGCCAGGTTGCCCAGGACCTCAACAGCCTGACGCTGTTGCTCGGTTCCGGTCTGCCGAACAACCTGCCGCAAGCCCAGCCTCTGAGCGCGGACCTGCTCAGTCTCGTACCCGCCGGAATGCCTTCGGAGCTGTTGCAGCGTCGTCCGGACATCCTGCAGGCCGAGCATGAACTCAAGGCGGCCAACGCCAATATCGGCGCGGCACGTGCGGCGTTCTTCCCAAGCATCAGCCTGACGGCCAATGCCGGTACGATCAGCCCGGACTTGTCCGGTCTGTTCAACGGCGGTTCGGGTACCTGGCTGTTCCAGCCGAGCATCAACATCCCGATCTTCAACGCCGGTAGCCTGCGCGCCAGCCTGGATTACTCGAAAATCCAGAAAGAAATCAGCGTCGCCAACTACGAGAAGGCGATTCAGACGGCGTTCCAGGAAGTTTCCGACGGTCTCACTGCACGTAAAACCTTCAACGAACAGTTGCAGGCGCAAAGTGATTTCGTTGCCGCCAACCAGGACTACTACCGTCTGGCCGAGCGTCGCTATCGCATCGGTATCGACAGCAACCTGACCTTCCTCGACGCCCAGCGCTCGTTGTTCAGCGCGCAGCAGTCGTTGATCACCGATCGTTTGTCCCAGCTCACCAGCGAGGTCAATCTGTACAAGGCCTTGGGCGGTGGCTGGTATGAGCAGACCGGACAAGCCAAGCCAATCTCGCAAGAGAAGCCGAGCGTTCAGTTGTTCTGATAGCCGTGCCATAAAAAAACCCACCATTTCAGGTGGGTTTTTTTTATCTTTAAAAGTACGCCTCAAGCAGCCGCGTGACTCATCAATGATCTTCGTGCAGGTACTTCGGCTGTTTCGGCAGACGCAGGCTGAACAGGAACGCGACGGCCATCATCACCGTTACGTACCAGTAGAAGTTGTTCTCCATGCCCATGTTCTTCAGGCTCAGTGCCACGTACTCGGCCGAACCGCCGAACACGGCGTTGGCGACCGCATAGGCCAGACCAACCCCCAACGCGCGCACTTGCGGCGGGAACATCTCGGCTTTGACCAGACCGCTGATCGAGGTATAGAAGCTGACAATCGCCAGCGCCAGGGTGATCAAGACGAACGCCATGTACGGGTTGGTGGTGGTCTTGAGCGTCATCAGAATCGGCACGGTGCACAGCGTGCCCAGCGCGCCGAACCACAGCATCGAGTTACGACGACCGATCTTGTCCGCCAGCATGCCAAACAGCGGCTGCATGCACATATAAAGGAACAGCGCGCCGGTCATGATGTAACTGGCGGTCTTGGGATGCATGCCGCCGGTGTTCACCAGGTATTTCTGCATGTAGGTGGTAAAGGTGTAGAAAATCAGCGAGCCGCCGGCGGTGTAACCCAAAACCGTGATAAAGGCAGCCTTGTGATCGCGGAACAATGCGCTGATGCTACCGGCGTCTTTATCCTTGCGGCTTTCAGCGGTGGTGGTTTCTTCCAGGCTGCGACGCAGAAACAGGGAAATCACCGCGGCAATGGCACCGATGACAAACGGAATCCGCCAGCCGTAGGCGCGCAATTCTTCAGTGCTGAGGAACTGCTGCATGATGACCACCGTCAGCACCGCCAGCAACTGGCCGCCAATCAGCGTCACGTACTGAAACGATGCGAAAAAGCCGCGTTGCCCGCGTAAAGCGACTTCGCTCATGTAGGTCGCAGTCGTGCCGTACTCACCGCCCACCGACAAGCCCTGAATCAGACGCGCCAACAACAGCAGCGCCGGTGCCCAGGCGCCAATCGACGCATAAGTCGGCAGGCACGCGATGATCAGCGAGCCGCCGCACATCATCAGCACCGCAATCATCATCGAGTTCTTGCGACCGTGTTTGTCGGCCACCCGACCGAACAGCCAGCCACCGATAGGCCGCATCAGAAACCCGGCGGCAAACACGCCAGCGGTATTGAGCAATTGCACGGTTGGATCGTCTGACGGAAAAAAAGCTGGCGCAAAGTAGATTGCGCAGAAGGCATAGACATAAAAGTCGAACCATTCGACGAGGTTGCCTGAAGAAGCACCGACAATCGCGAATATCCTCTTGCTGCGTTCTTCACCTGTGTAATGCGTCGTTGTCATTATTTTTCCCCATAAGTGTTAAACAGCATTTCAAGACATAACCTGTAACATTGTCACCGAAGAGCGCGCAACAATTTGAAAAGAATTATCGGGTTGCCCCAATTATCGATTCGGCGTTCCGGCGGAGTGGAATGGAATGGAAATTTTGTGGGCGCGAGCTTGCTCGCGAAGGGGTAAGTACAGCCACTACATTACCGGGCATGAAGCAAAGTCTTCGCGGGCAAGCCTCGCTCCCACAGTGTTTTTGACCCACTAAAACAATCACCCAAGCCGTCGATTTGCCTTTTCGTGGAGGCAGTCGACGACTCGGGTGAGTGTGATTTGCGGGTGTCGCGTTAGCGCTCTATCGCCAGCGCAAGGCCCTGCCCTACTCCGACACACATGGTCGCCAGACCTCGACGGCCACCGCTTTTTTCCAGTTGATGCAAAGCTGTGAGCACCAGCCGCGCACCGCTCATGCCCAGCGGATGCCCCAGGGCAATGGCGCCGCCGTTAGGATTGACCTGCGGCGCGTCGTCGGCCAGACCCAACTCGCGCAACACCGCCAAACCCTGGCTGGCGAAGGCTTCGTTGAGTTCGATTACATCGAAATCCGCCACCGCCAAACCCAGGCGCTCCACCAGTTTGCGCACTGCCGGAACCGGGCCGATGCCCATGACGCGCGGCGCAACACCGGCGCTGGCCATGCCGAGAATCCGTGCGCGCGGGGTCAGCCCGTGTTTTTTTACCGCGTCGGCCGAAGCCAGAATCAGCGCTGCGGCGCCATCGTTGACGCCCGAAGCATTGCCAGCGGTGACGGTCTTGTCAGGACCATTGACCGGCTTGAGCTTGCTCAGGGTTTCCAGGCTGGTGTCGGCGCGCGGATGTTCATCCTGCTCGACAACCGTTTCGCCCTTCTTGTGCGCCACGCGTACCGCAACGATTTCCTCTTTGAAAAAGCCCGCAGCCTGGGCAGCGGCAGTGCGCTGCTGGCTGCGCAGGGCGAAAGCGTCCTGATCGGCTCGAGAAATCTTGAAATCATCGGCGACGTTATCGCCGGTTTGTGGCATCGAATCGACACCGTACTGTGCCTTCATCAGCGGATTGACGAAGCGCCAGCCAATGGTGGTGTCTTCCAGCTTCATGTTGCGCGAATACGCCGCATCGGCCTTGCCCATGACAAACGGCGCACGGGACATGGACTCAACGCCGCCAGCAATCGCCAGCTCCATCTCGCCAGAAGCAATGGCGCGAAACGCCGTACCGATGGCGTCCATGCCCGAAGCGCAAAGCCGATTGAGCGTCACGCCCGGAATGCTCTCGGGCAAGCCCGCCAACAACGCCGCCATGCGTGCGACGTTGCGGTTGTCTTCGCCCGCCTGGTTGGCGCAGCCGAAGAACACTTCGTCGACTTCGTTCCAGTTCACCGAAGGGTTGCGCTCCATCAGCGCCTTGATCGGCACAGCGGCCAGATCGTCGGCGCGAACGCTGGCCAAGCCGCCGCCGAAGCGACCAATCGGAGTGCGAATCGCATCACAGATAAAGACGTCACGCATCACGCTTCTCCCGGTGCCTGGCCGTGAGCGGCAGCGGTTCGCGCTTCCAGGTCACGCAGGGCATTTAATTCAACATCGGTCGGGTCGGCGGAATATTCGACGTTGTCGGCAAAGCGCACTTCCCAACCGGTGGCGGCAATCACCTGTTCGCGGGTCACGCCAGGATGCAGCGTGGTCACGACAAATTCGTTGGTATCCGCTTCAGGTTCCATGATGCACAGATCGGTGATGATCCCTACCGGCCCGGCGCCTGGCAGGCCCAGGCGTTTGCGCGAGTCGCCGCCTTCGCCATGGCCGACCGAGGTCATGAAGTCGAGTTTGTTGACGAACGCCCGGGCCGACTGTTTGAGGATGATCAACACCTGCTTGGCGGAACCGGCGATTTCCGGCGCGCCGCCGGCACCCGGCAAACGCACTTTCGGGTTGTTGTAGTCGCCAACCACGGTGGTGTTGATATTGCCGAAACGGTCGACTTGCGCGGCGCCGAGAAAGCCGACGTCTACCCGGCCGCCTTGCAGCCAGTAGCGGAAGATTTCACTGGTGGACACCACGGTATCGGCGGTTTCGGCCAACTCGCCGTCGCCAATCGACAGGGGCAAGACCGAAGGCTTGGCGCCAATCGGGCCGGATTCATAAATCAGCACCACGTCCGGCGAGGACGTCAGCCGCGCCAGGTTGGCGGCCTTGGAAGGCAGGCCGATGCCGACGAAGCACACCGCGCCGTTGCGCAAGCGGCGTGCGGCGGCAATGGTCATCATTTCATTGGTGGAGTAGTTCATTATTTTGCCTCCGGTGCGGCCAGCTTTTGCTGAAATTCGCTGAAATCAGCGGTGCCCAGGATGTATTCGTCGATCCAGGCGGTGAAGCTTGCGCGGTCGCGGGCAATCGCGTCCCAGGCCTGGTAGAAACGGTTGTCGCGCTCGTAATAACCGTGGGCATAAGAAGGATGCGCGCCGCCCGGCACCAGGCATACCGCGCTCAAGGCCCAGGTCGGCAAGACGCAGGCATTCATCGGCGCTTGCAGGTCATCAACGATTTCTTCGACGGTCACGATGCAACGCTTGGCAGCCAGGGCGGCTTCCTTCTGCACCCCAAGAATGCCCCACAGCAGCACGTTGCCTTTGCGGTCGGCTTTCTGCGCATGAATCACGGTGACATCAGGACGCACCGCCGGCACCGCAGCGAGCACTTCGCCAGTGAATGGGCACGTGACAGTCTTGATCAGCGGGTTGACCTTGGGTAGATCGGAACCGGCGTAGGCCCGCAGCACGGCGAATGGCAACCCGGAAGCACCTGCGACATAAGCATTGGCGAGGTCGGCATGGCTGTGCTCTTCGATTTCAATCGAGTGCGGCCACTGCTTTTCGACGGCGTCACGCAGACGATGCAGCGAGCCAACACCAGGATTACCGCCCCAGGAGAAGATCAGGCGTTTGGCACAACCGGCACCGATCAACTGGTCGTAGATCAGGTCCGGCGTCATGCGTACCAGAGTCAGGTCTTTTTTGCCCTGACGGATGATTTCGTGGCCAGCAGCGGTTGGGATCAAATGGGTGAAGCCTTCCAGCGCAACGGTGTCGCCATCGTTGACGAATTGCTTCACGGCGTCGCGTAGAGAAAGTATTTCAGCCATGAGGGTGCTCCCGAACTCAAATCTTGTCATTGGACAGCGCAAGACTTCTGCGCTGGAATGGATATGAGGTTATGCCGGGGCATCGAGGCAAACAATCCGATAATCGACTAAGTGTTCGTTAATCGCACCAAATCAGGTTCATCTCAGGTAAACAGCTGCGTGCTCAGATCCCGACTGGCGTCCAGCATGATTGGCAGGAAACGCTGCTCCAGATCACTGCGCGCGACCCGCCCGGCGCTGGTGCTGACATTGAGCGCGGCCAATACCTGACCCGACGCGTCGTAAACCGGCACGGCAATGGAACGCAGGCCTTGTTCCAGCTCCTGATCGACAATGCACCAACCTTGCTGACGAACCTGCTGCAGGCATTCGAGCAATTCCTGTTGCGTGCGAATGGTGCGGCTGGTCTTGGGCTGCAAGTCCACGTGATCCAGGTATTCGTGCAGGGAAACATCATCCAGCGCTGCCAGCAGGATCCGGCCCATGGAAGTGCAGTACGCCGGTAACCGACCGCCCACCGCCAGGTCCACGGAAATCAGTCGCTGGGTAGTCGCCGAGCGCGCGATGTAAAGAATGTCGTCGCCTTCGAGGGTCGCCATGTTGCACGCCTCGTGCAGCAAATCACTCATGCGATCCAGATACGGCTGGGAGGAAACCGCCAGCGGCGTTGACGACAGATAGGCATGACCCAACGTCAGCACCTTGGGCAGCAATGAATAGGTGCGTCCATCCGTCGTGGCGTAGCCGAGTTTGATCAGGGTTAATAAACAGCGGCGCACAGCGGCGCGGGGAATCTCCGTGCGATGGCTGATCTGGGCGATGGTCAGATGGCGTTTACGTTCCTGAAACGCATGGATCACCGCCAGCCCGCGCGCCAGCGACGTCATGAAATCCGGGTCGCCGGTAAACGCCTGAATGCGCTTGGCGGGCGATGCCACGATGGGCGGCGCCAGCGAGGCAAAAGAATTACGCAGTTCGTCGTTCATCGTTGATACCTCACCCATACCCTTTTAGGCCTTATATACCGCCGCTTTCAGGCTTTGTTAAAGCCCCAGCTCATAACACGACGGGCGATTATCGAACAACTGGCCGATAATCGCAATTGACCCGCTGCGAAGATACTTATACCTTTCACCTGCCAATAAGTGGCTTCTTGGAAATACTGGTCAGGTACCCACTGAGAAGTCCTAGGCGCGGCCTTGCCCACTAAGCAAGGCCGTTTTTATTTCTGCGCATTGATAGCCCAAAGCCATTCCTCTCCTTCATGCCATTTCTGTAGCAGGCAAAAACAGCCAATGCAGTTGATGCCTTTGCATAGAAGCAGACGTCAGAATTTTGGCCGACTGCGTCAATATCACGTGTATGAAACTATCGTCATATTCATCACCCACCTGAACTTCGGAACAGTCGTACAGAAAATTCGCCTTTAATGAAGTCGTCGGCAACTCAACCCTCACATATAGTTGACGAGACTGAAGTTCTTGGAGATAGTGTCAGTCAATTGGCTGGCAATAACGATTCGCAGTGAATGCAAGGCGCACTCCAGGCACGGTTCCCATGCCGGAATCACTGGACTGCAGCGGTGCATCGTTTCTTAATCATGCGAAATGAAAACTGCCGCCAATACAGCTATAGCGTTTGCAACTTGACCTTGTCGCTACGACAGCGTTGTTTCTGGTGTCCGTAGCCGCGAGCAGCAAGAAGACGTTCAGCTTCATGTTCCTGATCCCAGGTATCTGTCTGGCCGGTAGGCCATTACAGCGTCGTACGTTGGGATGATCATGTTCGAACACTTCTACGCTCGCGATATCACCAGAGTTAACTCAACTTAATCAGGTAATACAGTGACGAAAGATGAACTGCGCGCGGAACTTGAGCGCAAGGAACAACGTTTCAAGGATGTTTACGGCGGGGAAATCACCACCTACGCCGCGCAACCAGAGCCAGAACGCAAGCCTTGGCGCAAAAAAGCCAGTCTGCTGGATCAAGCGTTCAAGCAAGAATTGCAGAAGATGGAAAGCGACCTGAAAGAAGAGCTCTGACACCTTCCATTCCCCGGCGCGCGGCGTCTGGCGAAGTCGGTCGACCTCTTCAAGGCAATTGCGTGTCACGGTTGCATTCATGAAACAAGTGCATTACCACTTCCCCGACCAACTCACGGGCGGGGTATTTACGCACTGATTTTCATTGTCTGGCGATACCAGTGAGCGGCTGACACATCGATCAGTATTTTTTCTGTCATAATCCCGCCCCCTTCAGACCGGGTCAGAAAACCTTCATGATCGATTTATTCAGCGGGCTAGATGCTTGGGTACTTGTGAGCTTGCTGCTCGCCCTGGCTTTCGTCCTCACCTTCGAGTTCATCAACGGCTTTCATGACACCGCCAACGCGGTGGCGACAGTCATTTACACCAAAGCCATGCCGCCTCACCTGGCAGTGTTCTTCTCCGGTGTGTTCAACTTTCTCGGCGTGCTGCTGGGCGGGGTCGGCGTGGCCTATGCCATCGTTCACCTGCTGCCGGTCGAGCTGTTGATCAACGTGAACACCGGCCACGGCCTTGCCATGGTGTTCTCACTCCTGGCAGCGGCGATCACGTGGAACCTCGGTACCTGGTACTTCGGTATTCCGGCGTCCAGTTCCCACACGCTGATCGGTTCGATCCTCGGTGTGGGCCTGGCCAACGCGTTGATCAACGATATTCCGTTGGCTGATGGCGTGAACTGGCAGAAAGCGATCGATATCGGCGCTTCGCTGGTGTTCTCGCCGCTGGCCGGTTTCCTGGTTGCCGCACTGGTGCTGGTCGGTTTGAAATGGTGGCGTCCGCAGTCGAAGATGCACAAGACACCGGATCAGCGCCGCAAACTGGATGACAAAAAGCATCCGCCGTTCTGGAATCGCCTGGTACTGGTGATTTCCGCCATGGCGGTGAGCTTCGTGCATGGTTCCAACGATGGCCAGAAAGGCATCGGCCTGATCATGCTGGTGCTGATTGGTATCGTGCCGAGCCAGTTTGTTCTGGACTTGAGCAGCACCACCTACCAGATTGAACGTACTCGCGATGCAACCCTGCACCTGAGTCAGTTCTATAACCGTAATAGCGCGACGCTGGGTGAATTCCTGGCCCTGGGCAAAGCGGAGAAAGGTGATCTGCCAGCCAGTTCAAGCTGCAACCCGGATCAGACCGAACCGACCATCGACGCCCTGCTCGATACGCTGAAAGGTGTTTCCGATTATCACGCGTTGCCGCCTGAACGCCGCATCGAAGTGCGTCGTTACCTGCTTTGCCTGGACGACACTGCTCGCAAGGTTGCCAAACTGCCAACCCTGGGCCCACGTGAAAAATCCGATCTGGACAAGCTGCGTAAGGACCTGACGGTCACCACCGAATACGCGCCGTTCTGGGTGATTCTGGCGGTCGCGCTGGCGTTGGGTGTCGGCACCATGGTTGGCTGGAAACGCGTGGTTCTGACCATTGGCGAGAAGATCGGCAAACAAGGCATGACTTACGCTCAAGGCATGTCGGCACAGATCACCACCGCCAGCGCCATCGCTTTGGCCAACGTGTTCAGCCTGCCGGTTTCCACGACGCATATTCTGTCGTCTGGCGTGGCCGGCACCATGGTCGCGAATAAAAGTGGCCTGCAAGGCGGTACGGTACGCAACATCCTGCTGGCCTGGGTGCTGACCCTGCCGGCAACTGTCGGCCTGTCCGCCGGTTTATTCTGGCTGGCGTCCAAAGTACTGGCCTGACGACCATCCAGTAGTGAGCAGCGCCAGCGCGGGCAATCCGCGGGGCGCTGCTCCTGACTCACCGGCGTTTTTTTGCCCCGCCCAGCAGTGACCCCATCAAACCGCGCACCAACTGACGGCCCAGCTGATTAGCGGCTTGTCGTACCGCGCTTTTCATGGCCTGCCCCGCCACGCCGCCCAGCCATTCGCCCGCCATGTCGCTGAAGCTATCCTGTTCCTTGGCGCTTTTCTCAGGCACTTCGGTTCCGTCAGGCGTCGCAATCTTGCGGGCGATCAACATTTCATAAGCGGATTCGCGATCCACAGGCTTGTCATAACGACCGACGAAGGGTGACTGAGCCATCAGGCTCGCCCGCTCGCCTTCGCTCAGCGGCCCGATGCGCGATTGGGGCGGTGCGACCAGCACCCGCTGGACCATGGCTGGCGTACCCTTTGCCTGCAAGGTGCCCACCAGCGCTTCACCAATGCCCAGCTCGGTCAGCACCGCCAGGGTGTCGATATCGGGATTGGGCCTGAAGCCATCGGCCACCGCACGCAGGGACTTTTGCTCTTTGGCAGTGAACGCGCGCAAGCCATGCTGGATACGCAGGCCCAGTTGCGCCAGCACATCGTCCGGCAGGTCGCCCGGTGATTGCGTGACAAAGTACACGCCGACACCCTTGGAACGAATCAGCCGCACTACTTGCTCAAGCCGTTCCTGCAACGCCTTGGGCGTGTCGGCGAACAGCAGATGCGCCTCATCGAAGAACAGCGCCAACAACGGTTTGTCGGCGTCGCCTCGCTCCGGCAATTGCTCGAACAGTTCGGCCAGCAGCCACAGCAGGAACGTCGCATAAACCTTCGGCGCTTCGTGCACCAGACGGCTGGCGTCCAGCAGATGAATGCGCCCGCGCCCGTCGCGGGTCGGTTGCAGAATATCTTCCAGTTGCAGCGCGGGCTCGCCAAACAAGGCTTCAGCCCCTTGCTGCTCCAGAATTGCCAGACGCCGCTGCAAGGCCTGGCTCGAACCGGTAGTCAGCAGCGAGCTGTCTTCGCCGAGCAACTGCGGATTGTCGCGCAGATGATTGAGCAGCGCCTTGAGGTCTTTGATGTCGAGCAGCAGCAGTCCTTCCTGATCGGCCACCTTGAACGCCGCGTACAACGCCGACTGCTGGCTGTCGGTCAGTTCCAGAAGACTGCCCAGCAGCAGCGGCCCCATTTCCGTCAAGGTTGTGCGCAACGGATGACCGCTCTGGCCGTGGATATCCCACAACGTGACGGGATAAGCCTGCGGCGTGTGATTCAACCAGGGCATGCCGGCGATCCGTTCGGCAATCTTGCCCTGGGGCTCACCGGTTGCGCCCAACCCGCAAAGATCACCTTTTATGTCTGCGGCAAACACGGCAATGCCCGCATCGCTGAAGGCTTCCGCCAGACGCTGCAAAGTCACCGTTTTGCCGGTGCCGGTCGCGCCTGCTACCAGGCCATGTCGGTTCGCCAGACGTATATCCTGGGTTACCGGTTGCCCATCGAGATTGGCGCCAATAACAAACTGCTGAGAGTCGGGCATTTCGTCACCTGTCTTTAAACTTTATATCTGAGTGGTCGATAGGTTTGATAACACCCAATGACCTGGAAATTTGTCGGATTTTTCTTAAAGGAGTGAGAGAAAGTATTGACCATTTTTCGTGGTACTCCCGGCCAAGCAGTCGCCCAACACGCGTCTGGTACGGAATTAACCTTAGCGGACCTATCACGATATGAACAAAACTCTGAAATTCAGCCATAAAATCCTGCTTGCCGCGTCATTGATTGTGATTGCCGCGTTTGCCTCTTTCACTCTGTATAACGATTATCTGCAACGTCATGCCATTCGAGACGACCTGAATAATTATCTTCAGGAAATGGGCAACAGCACTGCCACCAATATTCAGAACTGGTTGTCCGGGCGCATCCTGCTGGTGGAAAACGTTGCCCAGACCATTGCCAACAATCCCGACCCGGCTACCGTCACCAGCCTGCTGGGTCAAAAGGCGCTGGCTTCGACATTCGATTTTGCCTATCTGGGCGACAGCGCTGGCAAGTTCATCAGCCTGCCGGTCAGTGAATTGCCGGCCGATTACGATCCCCGCTCGCGGCCCTGGTATAAAGGCGCGCTGAGCAACGGCAGCACCCTGCTGACCGAACCCTACACCGATGCCTCAAATGGCGAATTGATCATCACGATCGCCACGCCGGTCACCAAGGCGGGGCAGACCATCGGTGTGGCCGGCGGCGACCTGAACCTGAATATCATCGTCAAGATCATCAACGCGCTGAACTTCGATGGCATGGGTTACGCGTTTCTGGTCAGCGCTGACGGTAAAGTCCTGGTCAACCCGGACAAAGCCAAGGTAATGAAGTCCCTGAAAGAGATTTATCCACAGGACACGCCGCGCATCAGCAGCGACTGGAGCGAAGTGGATGTTGACGGCAAGACCCGCATCTTCACCTTTGCGCCCATCGAGGGCCTGCCTTCGGTGAACTGGTACCTCGGGCTGAGCATTGATAAAGATAAAGCGTTCGCCATGCTCAGCCAGTTCCGCACTTCGGCGGTGATCGCCACGGTCATTGCAGTGGTCATCATCATTGCCTTGCTGGGCATGCTGATTCGCCTGCTGTTGCAACCCTTGCACGTCATGACCCGCGCCATGCAGGACATCGCCGACGGTGAAGGCGACCTGACCAAACGCCTGACCGTTCAGGCGCAGGACGAATTCGGCATATTGGGCACCGCGTTCAACCGCTTCGTGGAACGTATTCACAGCTCGATTCGCGAAGTGTCCTCGGCGACCCAACTGGTCAACGAAGTGGCCCTGAGAGTCGTCAGCGCTTCCAATTCATCGATGGTCAATTCCGACGAACAATCCAATCGCACCAACAGTGTCGCCGCCGCGATCAATCAATTAGGCGCGGCCGCGCAGGAAATTGCCCACAACGCGGCGCAGGCGTCGCAACAGGCGAGTGACGCGCGCACGATGGCCGAAGAAGGTCAACGGGTGGTTGAGCAAAGCATCGAGTCGATGAACAAGTTGTCGTCGACGATCAGCACGTCGAGCGTGAACATCGAAGCGCTGAACAGCAAAACGGTGAATATCGGACAAATCCTGGAAGTCATTACCAGTATTTCCCAGCAGACCAACTTGCTGGCGCTCAACGCGGCTATCGAGGCCGCACGGGCCGGGGAAGCCGGGCGTGGTTTTGCCGTGGTCGCCGACGAGGTACGCAACCTGGCCCACCGCACGCAGGAATCGTCGCAGCAAGTACAGAAGATGATCGAAGAATTGCAGGTCGGTGCGCGAGATTCGGTGGCGACAATGGGTGAAAGCCAACGCCATAGCCAGGACAGCGTGACCATTGCCAATCAGGCCGGCGAGCGACTGGGCAGCGTAACCCGACGCATCGGTGAGATCGACGGCATGAACCAGTCGGTGGCCGCTGCGACCGAAGAACAGACGTCGGTGGTCGAATCGATCAACGTGGACATCACCGAAATCAACACCCTCAATCAGGAGGGCGTGGAAAACCTGCAATCGACGCTGCGCGCCTGTTCGGACCTGGAACAACAGGCCGCTCGTCTGAAGCATCTGGTCGGCAGCTTCCGCATCTAATTCAACCAGCCCCCACTGTTACCGCCGCGTCTACCTGAGGCGCGGTCCCCGCTCCTCAGCTTTAGTGCGTCTGTTGCCGCGATACCAGCCGCCACGTTGCGCCGAACAACTATTCTTGTCAGTGGTCAACGTTTAGGACGACGACACACCGGAGGAATGTTCACGTGCATATCGCTGACATGACCATGTTCTACGCCCCAGCCAGCGGTGGCGTTCGTACCTACCTTGACGCCAAACATCGTCGTCTGGGCCTGCGCCCTGGCGTTCGCCACAGCCTGCTGGTGCCTGGCCCCGGTTTCAGTCAGCGAGACGGCATCTATAAAGTACCCGCACCGGCCCTGCCCTTCGGCAACGGCTATCGTTTTCCGTTGCGGGTCGCACCTTGGCGAAACGTCCTGCAAGCCTTGAAGCCGGATCTGATCGAAGTCGGTGATCCCTATCTCACTGCCTGGGCTGCGCTGGACGCACGCCGTCAACTGGATGTGCCGGTGATCGGCTTCTATCATTCCGACCTGCCGCTGTTGGTGAGCAATCGCGTGGGCAGTTGGCTGGGAACCAACGTTGAAGCCTATGTCAGCAAGCTGTATGGCAATTTTGATCGGGTGCTGGCGCCGAGCAAGGTCATGGCCGACAAGCTCATTAGCCTGGGCGTCGAGAACGTCTATGTGCAGCCGCTTGGGGTGGATCTGGTCACGTTCAATCCCGGGTTGCGCGATCCCGCTGTAAAGACCGAACTTGGTCTTAGCGAAGATACGCGCTTGCTGATCTTCGCCGGCCGTGGCTCCAAGGAGAAAAACCTGCCGGTGCTGCTCGACTGCATGAAGCGGCTGGGTGCGGGTTATCACCTGCTGCTGGTCGGGTCACACATGCCCATGCAGGTTCCGGATAACGTTTCGGTGATCGGCCATTTCTGCGCCGCCTCTGAAGTCGCGCGGCTGTTAGCCAGCGCTGACGCCCTCATCCACGCAGGTGATCAGGAAACCTTCGGCCTGGTCGTCCTCGAAGCCATGGCCAGCGGGATTCCCGTGGTGGCCGTGGCAGCCGGGGCATTCACCGAGATTCTGCCTCAGGAATGCGGCCTGCTCTGCCCACCCAACCATCCGCAGGCGATGGCCAGCGCGGTGCGCGAACTGTTCGCCACAAATCCTGCAAAAAAAGGCCAGGCAGCCCGGCAACATGTAAATGAGCGCTACAGCTGGGATATCGTCGTCAGCGGCTTGCTCGAACACTATCAAGCGGTGCTGGACTGCCGCACTCCGGC
Source organism: Pseudomonas sp. DSP3-2-3 (assembly GCF_049898225.1). Taxonomy (NCBI): domain Bacteria; kingdom Pseudomonadati; phylum Pseudomonadota; class Gammaproteobacteria; order Pseudomonadales; family Pseudomonadaceae; genus Pseudomonas; species Pseudomonas sp. DSP3-2-3. The sequence goes on from NZ_JAFCXH010000008.1 coordinate 47,992, forward strand.
GCTCGCTCATGGTTGACGTCAATTCAAACCAGCGCAGTGTGCTGTTGGTTCTGCATGACGTAGCGCCAGAAACCTGGCCGGACTATCAGGCCTTTGTTGCGGCGGTGGACGCCATGGGCGCAATTCCCATGACCTGGCTGGTGGTGCCGGATTTCCACAAGCGTAACCCGATTGTTAATGACCTGAAGTTTCAGAACCTGCTGCAGCAACGACTGAGTCGGGGCGACGAATTGGCCCTGCACGGTTACTATCATTGCGACGACGGCCCACCGGCGCGTACGCCACGAGACTATTTCATGCGGCGTATCTACACTTGGGAAGGCGAGTTTTATGCCTTGGATCAAGCCCGGGCCATGGGCCGAATCGAATCGGGCATCGAGCTTTTCCAACGCCACGGCTGGCCGCTGCACGGGTTTGTCGCACCGGCCTGGCTGATGAGTGACGGCACGCGTCAGGCGCTTCGCCAGTTACCATTGGACTACACAAGTGATCCGCAACATCTGTATCGTCTGCCAGACTTTTCCCGAATCGACGCACCGGGCATCGTCTGGAGCGCTCGCAGCCCCTGGCGACGCGGCCTGTCGAAACTCATCAGTGATCATCGTGAAGCGCAATTGCAGGATGCTTCGACAATTCGCCTCGGCCTGCACCCGGTGGACATGCGCCACGACTATTCACGCAACTATTGGCTGCAACTATTGAAACGACTTATCGAAAACGGCAGACAACCCATGACCAAAGCAACCTGGTTGAAAAAGCAGGCGCACGTCTTGAGGTCGGCAGCGTGACCCGCATCCTCTGGCTGAGCGCCGGTTTGCTGGTCGCAATCGTGGCTCCCTTGGTGCTCGGCGGCGCAGACATGTTTCAGCGTCTGGGCAGTTTTCCCTTCGCCCTGCTGCTGGCCATGTTCGGCATGATCATTGTGTGCTGGTGCCTGAACACGATGCGCCTGCGCTTGCTGCTGGGCGAAAGCAGCAGCGCGGTCAGCGTACCGCGCAGCCTTGGCGTCGTAATGGCCGCCGAATTTGCCTATTGCGCCACACCCGGCGGCAGCGGCGGACCCTTGACCCTGATGGCAGTACTTTCGCGCAATGGCGTCGGCGCGGCGAAAAGCAGTGCGGTGTTTGCCACCGATCAGCTCAGCGACCTGCTGTTCTTCGTGCTGGCACTGGTAGGCATCATGTTTTACGCCGTTTTTCATCATCTAGGCGAGCGCATGGAGTGGATGCTGACGGTCAGCGGCGTTCTGGTTGTCGGCGGTTTATGCCTGTGTGCGGGCTTCGGCCACTTTCATCGGCAGGTCATCAAATTCAACGGTCGCTTGCTCAAGCGGCTCAATACCAAAGCCACCACCCGCCGACGATGGGCCCGCAAGCTCCTGCATTTTCGGGATGCGCTGGCCGACACCCTGAAAATGCCGCGTAAACGGCTGGCGGCGGTTTTCCTGCTGACCTGCATGCATTGGGGGCTGCGCTACAGCGTGCTGTACCTGGCGCTGCGCGGACTTGGAGTGGATGTGGAATGGGCGTGGAGTTTTCTGATCCAGATGCTTTCCCTGAGCGCCGGACAGTTCAGCCTGCTGCCAGGTGGCGCGGGCGCCGCCGAGTTGACCTCAGCGGCATTGCTGGCGCCGATCGTGGGCAAGTCCACGGCGGCCGCCGCGATTCTGATCTGGCGCGCAGTGACCTATTACTTCTATCTGGTGGTTGGCGGCCCGATCTTCTTATTAATGGTTGGCCGGCCATTGCTGAACAAGCTGATGCGTCTTCGGGAAGCGTAACTCAGCTTTTCTGGTCAGCTTTATCCGAGGTCTTTTGCAGATCCCGCCAAAGCTCGGCGGCACCTTCGAACTCGGTGCCGTCATCTGGCGACAAGGCGTCCGGGTCGTAGCGGCTCAGGCAGCCCTCGCCCAAGGTCGGGGGCGCTGTTGAAGTGGCTTTATCGAGAGGATCAGTCACGCGTTTCACACCTCGCTGTCACGTCAGCGTCCGACTGCTGCCTGCCTGTCTGCATACAGCCAGCCGGACTGTTGGCGTACAGATTAGTCGAATACGACAGTCTTGTTGTTGTGCACCAGGACGCGGTCTTCCAGGTGATAGCGCAGGCCACGGGCCAGAACCATCTTTTCCACATCGCGGCCGTAACGCACCATGTTTTCAATGCTGTCGCTGTGACTGACGCGAACCACGTCCTGTTCGATGATTGGCCCGGCGTCCAGCTCTTCAGTCACGTAGTGGCAAGTTGCGCCAATCAACTTCACGCCCCGCAGCGAGGCCTGGTGATAAGGCTTGGCACCGACGAACGAAGGCAGGAAGCTGTGGTGAATGTTGATGACCTGATGCGCATATTCGCGGCACAGCTGGGGTGGCAAGATCTGCATGTAACGCGCCAGCACTACGACATCGGCCTGATGATGGGCCACCAGACGCGATACCTCGGCGAACGCCGGTTCCTTGTCTGCTGGATCAACCGGCACGTGGTAATAAGGAATGTCGTGCCACTCGACCATGCTGCGCAAATCCTGGTGATTGGAGATCACCGCCGATATTTCGCAATCGAGCTCATCGCTGTGCCAGCGGTGCAGCAGGTCAGCCAGACAATGCGACTCGCGGCTCGCCATCAGCACCACACGCTTCTTCTGCGCCGAATCGGTGATACGCCAATCCATCGAAAACTCTTCGGCGATGGGCGTGAACGCCTCGCGAAAAGCTTCCAGTTCAAACGGCAAGGTATCGGCACGAATCTCGTGACGCATGAAGAACCAGCCACTGAGATTGTCCGAGTGATGACTCGCTTCGGTGATCCAGCCGTTATAGGACGCCAGAAAGTTACTGACTTTGGCAACGATGCCGACACGGTCCGGGCAAGCTATCACCAGACGAAAAGTGCGCATTTGAAAAAACTCCAGAACTTCGCAAAGGTCGCCATTCTAGCGAATGTGCGGCAAAACTGCAGTATTCCTGTTGACTGATTCGTAGCCGGGCTGCGTGTTCGCCTCCCGCAGCACCCACCTTACTCAATCCTGCCACCGGAGATGACGCCCGGCTGATCATTGGCTGCTTTAACAGCGTTATAGCGAGCATCTTTACTGCGTTGGCGGCGTCCATCTAGTTTTATGACGCTGTAGGAAACCTGTATATTTCTAAATAATTCAAATAAAACTTTTCTTTAATGTTTACTTGGTCAAAGCGCGTGACTATTATTGCGTCACTGTCTCCCTGCCACCTGACAACATAAGGTATCCCTCATGTCCTTGATCAACGAATACCGCGCCACAGAAGAAGCCATCAAAGAACTGCAAGCCCGTTTGAAGAATCTGTCCCAAGACGACAAACTGCAAACCGAGCTGGAATTCGAAGGCAAACTGCGCACGCTGATGGGCGAATATCAAAAATCGCTGCGTGACATCATTGCTCTGCTGGATCCGGACGCCAAAGTTGGCAAGTCCCCACGCGGCGCAGCGGTAAAAACTACCGGCACCAAGCGTGCTCGCAAGGTCAAGCAATATAAAAACCCGCACAATGGCGAAGTCATTGAAACCAAAGGTGGCAACCACAAGACTCTGAAAGAGTGGAAAGCCAAGTGGGGCGGTGACGAGGTTGAGAGCTGGGCAACCCTGCTGGGCTAAGCCCGAAGCAGGTCGCCTTGTTTCGCGACCCCTCAAAAACGCCAGTCATCTGGCGTTTTTTATTGCCTGCAATAAAGTGTTTCGTTTTATCAAAGGTCCAGCCGCTGGCGTAACTGCGTTACATAATCCTGCCATTGGCTCAATACCTTGAGCTGCTCAGGTGTGGCACTAAGGGTCAATTCGGCAAGCGACGTTGTAAAACCTTGTAAGGTATTAGGCGCCCCGTATTCCGTGGCCTTCAAGCGATCCTGACAAAATTGACGCCAGCGTTGTTGCTCCTCGCTGCTCAGGGTGTGCGGAAAGTTACGCGCGCGATAGCGAAATAACAATTCAGGCAAACGCTGATCATCGAAAGGCCACGACTCGGCCGCCAACTGTTCAGGTTCGGCAGTGCGTACTTGTTCACAAAGCCTGCGATCACGATCACCAATAAAGCCGTCATACAGTTGCTGCTCAGGATCCTGGCTGGCGGCAAAATCGTCACGCCCATAAACCGCCTTGAGTTTTTCCTGCCAGACATCCTGCGTGTCTTGAAGCTCGCGGGCACGAGCCTGCAAAGCCGACATATCCAGTTGTAAGCGCTGCTGATCTTCGTCTCGCAACACCTTTAAAGGTGCGATAACCGGGCAACGATTTATATGCAGCAGTTTGAGCGGTACCGGCAGCTCGCCATCGGCCAGATCTTCGCGCCGGGTATATAAACGCTGTCGCAATATTTCCGGGTCTTGCTCCAGCAGCGGCGAATGGTCCAGCTGTAAGTCGCAGACAATCAGGGCATTGCGATTCTGCGGATGCCACGCCAGCGGTATCACGACCCCCAAGTAATGTCGGGCAGCGGAAAACCTTCCAGAAATGTGAACCAGTGGTTCCAACAGGCGAATTTGCTCCTGGACTTTCTGTTTACCGCGCAACTGGAAAAGATAGTCATAAAGCCGAGGTTGTTTCTCCCGAATCAGGCGCGCCAGGCCAATAGTGGCGCGCACATCGGATAACGCATCGTGAGCATGCCCGTGGTCAATGCCATTAGCGGCGGTCAGACGCTCAAGTTTGAGCGTCACACGCCCCTCTTCCTCAGGCCAGACAATGCCGTCCGGACGCAATGCATAAGCGGCGCGCACCACGTCAATAAGATCCCAGCGGCTGTTGCCGCCCTGCCACTCACGAGCATAAGGATCGAAGAAGTTGCGATACAGGCTGTAGCGGGTTATTTCATCATCGAAACGCAGAGTGTTGTAACCCGCGCCGCAGGTACCGGGGGCTGACAGCTCGGCATGCACCCGAGTCATGAACTCGGCCTCTCCCAAGCCACTTTCAGCCAGTCGGGCCGGCGTGATTCCGGTAATCATGCACGCCGCAGGGTGAGGCAGAATATCGTCGCTGGGCTGACAATAAATATTGACCGGCTCAGCGATTTCATTGAGATCGGCATCCGTACGGATACCTGCCACCTGAAGTGCGCGATCATTGCGCGGATTGATGCCGGTGGTTTCGTAGTCGTACCAGAATATGCTGGAAGTCACGGGCTGATCCTGAACTAAAGATCGGCAAAGTGTAGGACTTCCCATAGGCAAATTGCGAATTAGAGATAATTCGTTGCACATCGAAACCATTTCTTACAACCGCTGCTTTCAGAGTTCAGTTGCTTAGCATCCCCGCCGTGGCTAGTCTTGCTGGCTAGCTTGGCCCGAACCGGCAATAACCCCCCAGCATCACACTCAGGTGTATCGTCCCCGACAATGCCAACCCCGCACGCTTTGCCAAGGAATGCAGCGCCACCCGCGCCACTGGACACCCGTACCCGAATCGAAACCCCGGAAGGCATCGATTTGATCATGCGTCCGGCGGGCCTGGTGCCGCGCGCTATCGCGTTTACCATCGACTTCGGCATCCGTGCCCTGGTCATGGCAGTCCTGTTCGTGCTGTTCAGCTTCTTCGACAAGTTCGGCATGGGCCTGAGCGCCATGGCGCTGTTCCTCGTGACCTGGTGGTACATGGTGCTGTTCGAAGTGCTGAATCAGGGACGCACGCCCGGCAAGCACTTTATGGGCCTGCGGGTCATTCATGATGACGGCACGCCCATTGGCTGGACCTCCTCGCTGATCCGCAACCTGCTGCGCTTCGTCGACATGCTGCCTTTCGGCTACAGCATCGGCGCCATAAGCTGCCTGCAACACCCGCAATTCAAGCGACTTGGCGATCTTGCCGCCGGCACACTGGTGGTTTATCGCGACATGCCGTTGCAACGCCCTGACCTGCCCTTCGCCGAACCGGTGATTGCGCCCTTCGTATTGAGCCTGGAAGAGCAGCGCGCGCTGCTCGGTTTCGCCGAGCGACAGGCGGATCTGTCCCCCGAGCGTACCCGCGAACTCGCCTCGATCCTTGCCCAACCGCTGCATGTTCATCCCGAGCAGGCGGTGGTTCATCTCAACGGAATCGCACGCGGCCTGTTGGGTCCGACATGAAACAGAGTCTCTTCGAAAGCCGGCACCAGCCTGACTGGCAGCTGTTCACCGAGCAGCTGGACGCCCTTGAAAGCGGCAAAGCCGACGCGGCCACGAGCCGGAGTTTCCCCAGCGATTACCGGCGCATCTGCCATCAACTGGCCCTTGCCCAGGAGCGCGGCTACAGCAGCCACCTGATCGATCCGCTGCAACAACTGGCCATGCGCGGCCATCAACAGCTCTATCGCCATCGCAGCGCCGTCGGCATGCAGGTTTTGAGTTTCATATTGGCCGGCTTTCCCCGTCTGGTGCGCGCCGAATGGCGCTTCGTGTGGATTGCCGGCGTGCTGTTTTTCGGCAGCCTGATTGGCATGGGCCTGCTGGTGCATGGTTTTCCCGATCTGGTGTACAGCGTGATCGACGCCCAGCAGGTCGCCGAAATGGAAAGCATGTACGACCCGACGGCACGGCGGATCGGCCAGGCACTGGAGCGTGAATCCAGCGACGACTGGATGATGTTCGGCTACTACATCATGCATAACATCGGTATCGCCTTTCAGACCTATGCGACCGGATTGTTATTCGGCCTGGGCAGCCTGTTCTTCCTGTTTTTCAACGGCCTGATGATTGGCGCCGTCGCCGGGCATTTGACCGGCATCGGCTACGGGCAGACGTTCTGGTCGTTCGTTGTCGGCCATGGCGCCTTTGAGCTGACAGCCATTGCCCTGGCAGGCGCTGCAGGATTGAAACTGGGCTGGTCATTACTGGCTCCCGGCCGGTTGACCCGGGGCGAAGCGCTGCGACGTGCAGCGCAAACAAGTCTGCAGCTGATCTACGGCGTGATTCTGTTTCTGCTGATCGCGGCATTCATAGAAGCTTATTGGTCGTCGATGGTCTGGCCCGGTCCCACCGTCAAATACGCGGTCGGCGCGGCACTTTGGGGGTTGGTGATCAGCTACCTGGTTTTCGCCGGACGGATTGCCCATGCGCCTGACTGACGCCAGCGTGGCGATTCGGCCACGTAATCCCTGGGAAGCCATCGATCTGGGCGTGCTGTTGGCTCAAGAGCACCGCAGCCTGTTGATGGCCAGCTGGGCCATTGTGACCCTGCCGGTTTTCGCCCTGCTGAGTCTGGTGTTCTGGGACTATCCAACCCTGGCAATCGTACTGTTCTGGTGGTTGAAACCGGTCTTCGAACCTTTGCCGCTACTGATCCTTTCGCAGGCATTGTTCGGCCCGGCACCGACCCTGAAAAGCGCGTTGAAGGCGTGGCTACGCCTGTTGAAACCGCAACTGCTAGCCAGCATCACATGGCGCAGATTCAGTCTCGCCCGCAGTTTCACCCTGCCCGTGCAGCAACTGGAAAACCTGTCGGGTACGCAACGCAGTGTGCGTATCGGCCTGCTCAGCCAGAAAGACCTGCGCGCCGCGCGCTGCCTGACCCTGGTGGGCAGTGCGCTGGAGCTGTGCCTGTGGATCGGCATGGGCATCCTGTTTTACACGCTGATACCGCAACAAATCGAAATCGATTGGAGCTGGCGCACCCTTGTGGATATCGAAGGTAGCTGGAATTGGCTGGAGCACCTGACCAACGCTTTTTATGCGCTGGTGTTGATTGTCTGGGGGCCGATCTACGTTGCCTGCGGCTTCACGCTTTATCTGAACCGCCGCACCGCCCTCGAAGCCTGGGACATCGAGTTGGTCTTGCGTCGCCTGCGCCAGCGGCTGATCGGCAGCGCCTATGTGCTGATCATCGGAGCAGGAGTCATCCTGACGACCCTGGCGCCCCCGGCATGGTCGGCGCAAGCGGATTTGAGCTGCCCGGTTCCGCTCCAGGAAGAACACGCTTTTCGAAAGAACGAAGCCGGACCCAACACGGCGCGTCTGACCCACCAGCCATTGTCCAGCGAAGCTGCGCGCCAGCAAATCAAGGCGCTGCTGGAGCAGCCGCCGTTCAAGAACCCCAAAGCTGTCTCGGGCTGGCGATTTGCCGAAGAAAAACCGGCACCCAACGCAACCAAGGCCGAGCACAAAACCAACCCGCCACTCAAATGGCTGGCCTGGTTATTCAATGCCGCCAGCGTAGCGTCCGAAATTATCAAAGTGTTGTTATGGGGCGCAGCCATTGCCTTGATCGGTCTGGTGATCTGGCGCTACAGAAGCTGGTTCAGCACGTTGGTCAGCCGCAAGCCCCTCAAAAAACGCGTAGTTCGCAGCACTCCGCAGCAGATGTTCGGACTCAAGGTCGGGGCGCAAAGCCTGCCCGACGATGTCGCGGGCAGCGCCGAAAAACTGTGGCCGAACCAACCCCGCGAAGCGCTCGGCCTGCTGTATCGGGCGCTGCTCAGCCGCTTGCTCACTGATTATCGGCTGCCGCTGAAAAGCGCCGATACCGAGGGCGAAGTGCTGGAACGTGTGGCACAGCTGAATCAACAGTCGCTGCATGACTTCAGCATCAACCTCACCCGCCACTGGCAGAACCTTGCTTACGGCCATCAGCTCCCACCCGCCCATGTCGGGCAGGAACTCTGCAACAGCTGGCGCGAGCTGTTCAAGACCGGGGCGCAACGATGAGCCGCAGCAGAACCCTGTTGATCGCATTATCGGCGTTGCTGGTCCTGGGCCTTGTTGGCCTGTACCTCGTCAAACACCTTGAGCGCTACGACGAAACAGTCGACCAGGGTCCTTCCCCGCAAGTGCGCGCCAATCCTTACCTGGCTGCCGAAAACTTCCTGCGACAGCACGCGATTCCCGTTCAGCTCAGCGACACCCCCGGCAATCTGCCCACGCCAGCTCAGCAGCCACAGACGCTGATGCTCCTCGACAGCCGGGAAAACATGACGCCCGGTCAGGTCGACAGGCTGCTGCGCTGGGTTCGCGCTGGCGGGCGACTGCTCTTTGTTGCCGAACAACTGTGGAACGAGAAGAAAGGCCGTAGCGGCGACGCGCTGCTGGACCGTTTGCAGATCCACCAACTGCTGACCACGGAACTGCACGACCAGGAACGGCAACAGGATGATGAGCGATTCAAACCAGTCATCCCGTTGCTCGCTCCGACCCACAAGGCGCCCGCCATACCCTGGCCCGAACTCACGCGTCTGTATGTCGAAAACGATGAAGCTCCGGCGTACATGAGTTTCGATACCAGCTTCCATCTTGAGGACCCGCTTGATCAGGCGCAGTCCTGGGCCAACAGCGCTGCAGCCACCCACATGCTGCAAATGGTTTACGGCGACGGGCTGATTACCGTGGTCACCGATGCCGACCTGTGGAAAAACCGCGCTATCGCCAAGTACGACAATGCATGGCTGCTCTGGTATCTGACCCAGGGCAGCGAGGTCACCATGGTGTTGCGCACGCAGCACGACAATCTGTTCAGCCTGTTGCTGCGGCATTTCCCCCTGGCCCTGAGCACACTGGCCCTGCTGATCGGCTTCGCGTTGTGGCATGCCGGCACACGTTATGGCCCACTGCAGGTTCCAGCGGGACGGGCGCGTCGACAGTTGACCGAACACTTGCGGGCCAGCGCCGATTTCCTGCGCCGTCGCAGCGGACAGCAGGCGTTATTGCGAGGTTTGCAGCTGGATATCCTGCGCCGCGCCCGGCAACGTCATCCAGGTTTCGAAACGCTGGGAGTGGCCGATCAGTGGCAAGTGCTGTCGCGCCTCACTCGTCAACCGACCAGCGCCATCAGCCAGGCCTTGCGCCCAAGGCCCGTGCAGCGAATGTCGAATGCTGAATTCACCCGTCAGGTGGCCCACCTGCAAATCCTCAGGAATGCCTTATGAGCGATCAAACGACCGATCCGTCGAACCACAGTGAACCTGTTGTCGATTTCACCCTTGATCCTGTGATCGAACCTGCGGCCGCCGTCAGCAATCAGGCTCAGCAGCGACAGCGAGCCAGCCAGCTCGCCCAGGCCCTGCGCAACGAACTGCAAAAAGCCGTGATCGGCCAGAGCGCAGTCGTGGACGATGTGCTGACCGCCTTGATTGGCGCGGGCCATGTGTTGATCGAAGGTGTGCCGGGGCTTGGCAAGACCTTGCTGGTCCGCGCCCTGGCCCGCTGCATTGGCGCCGACTTCGCGCGCATCCAGTTCACCCCCGACCTGATGCCCAGTGATGTTACCGGCCATGCCGTGTACGACATGCAGACCGAGCAGTTCAAGCTGCGCAAAGGACCGCTGTTCACCAATCTGCTGCTGGCCGACGAAATCAATCGGGCTCCGGCCAAGACCCAGGCGGCGCTGCTCGAAGCCATGCAGGAACGCCAGGTCACCCTCGAAGGCCGCGCACTGCCAATCGGCCAGCCATTCATGGTGCTGGCGACCCAGAACCCGATCGAACAGGAAGGCACTTATCCACTGCCCGAAGCCGAGCTGGATCGCTTCATGCTCAAGCTGCGCATGGACTACCCCGATATTGCCGAAGAACTGAACATGGTGCGCCAGGTCACCCGTTCGACCCGCGCCGACATGCTCGACGTGCAGCCATTGCGAGTGATCCTGCAAGCCAAAGAGGTGCAAGTCCTGCAGCGCATCGCCAGCGAATTGCCACTGGACGAACAGGTGCTCGACTACGCCGTACGTCTGGCGCGCGCCACTCGCACATGGCCCGGCCTGACGCTGGGCGCGGGCCCGCGCGCTTCCATTGCTCTGGTGCGCGGCGGTCGCGCCCGGGCTTTGCTGCGCGGCGGTGAATTCGTGATTCCCGACGATATAAAAGGCTGTGCCCTGGCTGTACTGCGCCACCGGGTCCGGCTGTCCCCGGACCTGGATATCGAAGGCCTTTCCGTGGAACAGGTGCTCCGGCAAATGCTTGATCAAGTCCCGGCACCGCGCCTGTGAAGCAGACGCTGAAACCGTCTGTTGCCTTGCTTTACTGGCTGGCCGGCCTGTCCGTCGTGGCGGTGGTGCTGGGGATTCTTTCGGCATTGAATCTCGACGTGCCCAAGGAAATTGACACGCTGTACTGGGCGTTGCTCGCGGCCATGCTGTTGCTGACGCTGCTGGATGCCTGGCGCCTGAAACGCTTGCCTTCGCCAGACGTGCAACGCCATCTGCCTGGCGGTCTGGCCCTGGGCCGCTGGGGCGAGGTGCGCCTGGACCTGAGTCACAGCCACCCTTCAGCCTTGGCCATCGCTGTTTTCGATCATCCTCCCGCCGGGCTGGACTTCGAACATCAACCGCAGTCCGTGATGCTGCAACCCGGCGTTAACAGCCAGATGGGTTATCGCCTGCGGCCTTTGCAACGCGGGCTTTTCAACTTTGAACGCTGTGAAATCAGCCTGCCCAGCCCGATGGGATTCTGGACCGCGCGTCGCTACCTGACGCTGCCGGGCACGACTCGGGTCTATCCGGACTTCGCCCGGCTGTATGGCGGGCAATTGCTGGCTGTGGATAACTGGCTCAGCCAGCTCGGTGTGCACCAGCGGCAACGCAGAGGGTTGGGCCTGGAATTCAATCAGCTACGCGAGTTTCGCGAAGGCGACAGCTTGCGCCAGATCGACTGGAAAGCCACCGCCCGGCAGCGCACGCCGATTGCCCGGGAATACCAGGACGAGCGCGACCAGCAGATCATGTTCATGCTCGATTGCGGACGCCGCATGCGCAGCCAGGATGGTGACCTTGCCCATTTCGATCACGCCCTCAATGCCGCCTTGCTGCTCAGTTATGTCGCCCTGCGCCAGGGCGATGCCGTGGGTTTCTCGACCTTTGCCAGCGAGCAAAACCGTTATCTGGCCCCGGTCAAAGGCCCTGATCAGCTGAACGTGCTGCTCAATACTGTCTATGATCTGGCCAGCACCCAGCGGCCGGCCGACTATAGCGCTGCCGCGCGCCAGTTGCTGGTCAGGCAGAAACGTCGGGCATTGGTGGTACTGATGACCAACTTGCGTGATGAAGACGACGATGAATTGCTGACAGCAGTCAAACAGCTGGGTCAGCGCCATCGGGTTCTGGTGGTCAGCTTGCGTGAGGAGGTCATGGATAATTTGCGACAAGCGCCGGTCCAGACGCTGGAAGAAGCGCTGACCTACTGCGGAACTGTCGACTTCCTGAATGCCCGGGCAGGTTTGCTCGAACGCTTGGGCGCACACGGCGTGCAGGTGCTGGACTCGCGCCCGGGACAACTGGGGGCCGAGCTGGTCAGCCGCTATTTAAGCTGGAAAAAAGCCGGAACGCTGTGATCACACAGCAAAAGAGCGCGAGCTGGCGAAGGACGCCAGCCCGTTTGATGGGGTTTCAGGCTGAAGCTTCCAGCGGATAAAAACTGAAGTACTGGCGCAGCGCACCAATCAACTCTATGTATTCATCCGGCGCGTCCTGCACCTTGAATCCCGAGTCGTAGCTCCCAGGGGTTTCATCTTCATGACACCAAAGACAAGTCGCCACAACGTCCAGGGTCTTTTGAAGGCCTCGCTCACCGGGTACCGCCAAACGCAGATGGAAATCAGCGCCTACCAGCACCGGCAGATCACTGATCAGCATCAGCCCTTGCTCGGAAACATTACCCAGACAACCGATCGGCTTTTTCGTGTACCGATTGAGCACTTGCAGGTAATAAGGCAGTTGATGCCGCTCGATTCGTCGTTCTTTTAACATGATCAGTCGCCGTCATAGACCATTTAGCATGGCCACGCTAATGCCTTTATGAAAGTTGCAGCCCTGACCTGCGCCTGACTGCGGGCAAATGCTTCAAGGTTGTGATCCGCAGGGACGTGGCTCTGACTGACAAGCAGCCGTAGAAGTCACGTTACTCGAACATTTATCACTCTGCTTGAGCCCCCGCTGTAAAGAGACTAGCGCAAACATTCCGATCGGCCACCCAAAAACGATACCGTCCATCCAATCGGGTGTACCTATCGTGAAACAGGGTACGTTTTGACCTGCACCCGAGCCGGGTAGTGCCCTAGCTGTTGCAGCGTATCCAGACGCGCCTGGGCACGGAAAGCGTATTCGTTGTTTGGGTACTGGCTGATGATGAAGCGGTAGGTCTGGGCCGCATCGACAAACAGCTTTTGCCGTTCAAGGCACTGTCCGCGCAGCATCGAAACCTCCGGCTGAACATAGCGTCGGGCCCGACTCTGCCGATCAACCTTGGACAGGTCGAGCATGACACTTTCACAATCTCCGCGATCATAGGCGCGGTAGGCGCTGTTCAAATTGGAATTCATTGACCAACGGGTGCAGCCGCTGATTGCAGCCAGTAATACTAAAATCATCACGATTCGCATGGGACTCTCCTGTGCTCTGCAATGTATCGACCTGATCACGAATTTCTTCAAGCCTTGAGACAACCGATTGTCTACTGATTGCCCTGCCAACCGGTATCGAGGTAGTGCAAAGGAACAATGACTACAGAGCAAGACAGTAGTAGCCTCTCGCTGCGCTTCATTTAAGGAGTTTGTGCATGACCGTACGCCGTACCAAAATCGTCGCCACCCTTGGCCCTGCCAGTAACTCGCCGGAAATCATCGAACAACTGATCCTTTCGGGTCTGGACGTTGCTCGCCTGAACTTTTCCCACGGCACCCCGGATGAGCACAAGGCTCGCGCCAAGCTGATTCGCGAAATCGCCGCCAGGCACGGGCGCTTCGTCGCACTGCTGGGGGATCTGCAAGGTCCGAAAATTCGTATCGCCAAGTTCACCAGCAAGCGAATCGAGCTGAAGGTCGGTGACAAGTTCACCTTCTCCACCGCTCACCCGCTGACGGACGGCACCCAGGAAATCGTCGGTATCGATTACCCCGATCTGGTCAAGGATTGCGGCGTTGGCGACGAGCTGTTGCTCGACGACGGGCGCGTGGTCATGCGCGTCGATACCCAGACTGCCAATGCGCTGCATTGCACCGTGCTGATCGGCGGTCCGCTCTCGGATCACAAAGGCATCAACCGTCGCGGCGGTGGCCTGACGGCACCGGCCCTGACTGAAAAAGACAAGCTGGACATCAAGCTCGCGGCAGAAATGGAGCTGGATTACCTGGCCGTTTCCTTCCCGCGCGATGCCGCTGACATGGAATACGCCCGCCAGCTGCGTGACGAATCCGGCGGTACTGCCTGGTTGGTCGCGAAGATCGAACGCGCTGAAGCCGTGGCCAACGACGAAGTGCTTGATGCCCTGATCCGCGCCAGCGATGCAGTCATGGTTGCCCGTGGCGACCTGGGTGTGGAAATCGGCGACGCTGAACTGGTCGGCATCCAGAAGAAAATCATTTTGCACGCACGTCGCCATAACAAGGCGGTCATCGTTGCCACGCAGATGATGGAATCGATGATCTCCAGCCCGATGCCGACGCGCGCCGAAGTGTCCGACGTGGCCAACGCCGTGCTCGACTACACCGACGCCGTGATGCTGTCCGCTGAAAGCGCCGCGGGCTCGTACCCGATCGAAGCCGTACAGGCCATGGCGCGCATCTGCGTCGGCGCTGAAAAGCACCCGACCGGCAAGACGTCCAGCCACCGCATCGGTCATAAATTCACCCGTTGTGACGAAAGCATCGCGCTGGCGGCCATGTACACGGCCAATCACTTCCCGGACGTGAAAGCGATCATCGCGCTGACCGAAAGTGGCTACACGCCGCTGATCATGTCGCGCATCCGTTCCTCGGTGCCGATCTACGCGTTCTCCCCGCACCGCGAAACCCAGGCCCGCGCCGCCATGTTCCGTGGCGTCTACACCGTGCCTTTCGACCCGGCAGCCCTGCCACCGGGCCAGGTCAGCCAGGCTGCGGTCGACGAGCTGCTCAAACGCGGTCTGGTCGAGCAAGGCGATTGGGTGATCCTGACCAAAGGTGACAGCTATCACACCATTGGCGGCACCAACGGCATGAAACTGCTGCACGTTGGCGACCCGTTGGTCTAAGACTGCACGTGCAACACCCAAAGCCCTGGCTCGCGAGAGTCGGGGCTTTTTTGTAGCTGATTAGCGCTAGACGCCCCTGTGGGAGCGAGCTTACTCGCGAAGGGTTAGTAGATCCGGCACACATTCAGCGCCTGACATTGCTTCGCGAGCAAGCTCGCTCCCACACAAACCCACTCAATCACTCCCGCCCCAAAAACACATCCGCCAACACCTGATTGCGCGGCAAGCCCGCCAGGTACAAGCGTTTGGAAAACCCTTCGACGCTGGTCGGGCTGCCGCATACCAAGGCCATGGTTCGTCTGGACAGCAGGCGTAAGTCAGCGAGCATGGTCGGTAAGTCATCGGCGGTCGCCAGCTGGATTTGCAGTCCGCAATGCTGCGCCGCCAGCTCGGCAAGCGGCGCAGCCAGGTAATGTTCGCTGCTGTCGCGGGCCAGATGCACCAGCCGGATCGACCCTTGGTGCTCTTGCCGCACGGCTTCGCGCAACACACCCCACAACGGCCCGAGCCCGGTACCTGCTGCCAGCAGCAAAAGCGGCCGCTCCTGCCAATCCGGATCGTATTGCAACGCCCCGCCGCGCAGCTCGCCGAGCCCAACGCTGTCACCGGCCTTCAATTGCCGGGCGACATCAACGAACGCGCCTGACTGGTGGCAATCGAGGTGAAATTCCAGAAAGGGGTCTTCGCCCGGCACACTCGCCAACGAGTAAGGCCGGGCTACACCGCTGGCCGTCCACAGCACCAGATGCTGACCCGCGCGATAGCGCAACGGCCGCTCGGGTTCCAGACGCAAACGCAAGACTGTCGGACTGAGCCAATCACAGCCCGTCACGCGAGCAGGAGACCCGTCGCGCAGTGGATCGAAAGCCTGGACCGTCAGGTTTTCCACGACCCGACACTGACAAGCCAGACGCCACCCTTGCTGACGCTTGCCTGCATCCAGTGCTTCGGGCAGCGCGTCCAGCGGTTCGCCTTGGGTGCAACGCACCAGACAAGCATGGCAACTGCCCGCCCGACAGCTATAGGGAATGCGCATTCCGGCCTGATTGAGGGCATCGAGCAAATTGCTGCCCGCTACGACCGGCCACTGCTGGTCGCCGACGCGCAAGTCAGGCATCAACGGATTCCCAGGCAGCCACACAGCGGTTACGGCCACTGCGCTTGGCCAGATACAACGCCTGATCCGCGCGATGCAGGCCGTCGTCAAGGTTGTCGCCCCAGCGCAGCAGGGTCATGCCGATAGACAGGCTCAGGGCCGCATCGGGCAAATCATTGAGCTGAACCCGGGCGAATGCCTCGCGCACGCGCTCACAGCAGTCGATCAATTGTTGCTCGGTGCAGTGCGGGATCAGCAGCACGAATTCTTCTCCGCCATAGCGCGCCAATACGTCAGTGTCGCGCAGGCAATCTTCGGCATGGGCGGCGAAGGCTTGCAGCACCTGGTCACCTGCGGCATGACCGTAGCTGTCATTAATGCGTTTGAAATGGTCAAGATCGATCAGCGCCAGCCCGTGTAATGCATAGCCATCAAGCAGAGCGAGCTCCCGAGAGGCCATGCG
This sequence comes from Pseudomonas sp. DSP3-2-3, assembly GCF_049898225.1. Lineage (NCBI taxonomy): Bacteria > Pseudomonadati > Pseudomonadota > Gammaproteobacteria > Pseudomonadales > Pseudomonadaceae > Pseudomonas > Pseudomonas sp. DSP3-2-3. The sequence goes on from NZ_JAFCXH010000008.1 coordinate 64,481, forward strand.
CAAGAAGTGACGACGATTGTACAGGTTGGTCAGTTCATCAGTCGCGGCCAGTTCTTCGAGTTGCAGCATCATGCCGCGCAAGGTGTCCTGATGCGCCTGCAAAGCGTACCGACGCTGGCGCATGCGCATGCGCTGGGTGTGCACATAGCTGGCAAAGAGGCTAAGCCAGAGCAGCATGACGAACAAGGCACTCAATTGCAGCAGCGCGGTGGCCGGGTGGGCCATCTGCCCCTGGGAAAACTCCCAGGCGTTGATCGCGCAGAAGCTGGCCAGGACCAGCACCGAGCAGCGCGCAAACACGATCGGCGTCAGCTGAAACAACCCGAACAGCAGAATGGGGGCGTAGAGAATCAAAAACGCGCCCCGAGCAGTGTCCAGATAGGAAATCAGCCAGGTCAGCCAACCCAAGGCCAGCAGTACCTGAAACTCGGTCAGACTTGCGTCTTTGAAACGCTGATTGAACCGACTGAGGAAAACCCCCAGCAGCGCAAACTGACTCAACACCACCAAAGCACTGCCGATGATCGCGACGTGAAGCGGCTGATGAAGTTCTCCGGCATAGATCGCCAGCCAGGTAAGCGACATGACGATCAAATAGGTCGCTGCGGCCATCCCAAAACGTTTCAAAAAGAGGGACTGCGTGGTTGGAGAGATGACTCTCCCGCTCATTGTGCTCAAAAGGATTCCTTCCCATAGTGGCACCAGGCCCAAACCTTAGCCTTGGATCCAAAAGTTGACCAGCTGTAAAGATAAATACGTTCAAATATGTTCAATTGCAACCAGCACAAATCAGTCGGAATCGCCCTAAACCCCCTGTTTATCGAGTATTTTACCCGCATCCCCGTTGCACTCTGGCCCAGCGACAACCCCCGACGTGACAACAGAGTGTTGTTAACCGATGGATGGACCTTAGCAACCAGCGGGTTATACTGCCGCGCCTTTTTGCGCCAGCCGAGTCGTCGTAACAACGCTGATACAACAGCCGCGTTTTGTAGTATTCGGCACACATTTGAATGTTCCCGTCCCAACAGAGGAGCGCGCCCCATGACCGTGATCAAGCAAGACGACCTGATTCAAAGTGTCGCCGATGCCCTGCAATTCATTTCCTACTACCACCCGGTAGATTTCATTCAGGCCATGCACGAAGCGTATCTGCGGGAAGAGTCGCCAGCTGCCCGCGACTCCATGGCTCAGATCCTGATCAACTCGCGCATGTGCGCGACCGGTCATCGGCCAATCTGCCAGGACACCGGTATCGTCACCGTGTTCGTTCGCGTGGGTATGGACGTGCGCTGGGATGGCGCCACCATGAGCCTGGACGACATGATCAACCAGGGCGTGCGCCAGGCTTACAACCTGCCGGAAAACATCCTGCGCGCTTCGATCCTGGCCGACCCGGCCGGTGCTCGCAGGAACACCAAAGACAACACTCCTGCCGTTATCCACTACTCCATCGTCCCGGGTAACACCGTGGAAGTGGACGTCGCGGCCAAGGGCGGTGGTTCGGAAAACAAATCGAAGATGGCGATGCTCAACCCGTCCGACTCGATCGTCGACTGGGTACTGAAAACCGTACCTACCATGGGCGCTGGCTGGTGCCCGCCGGGCATGCTCGGTATCGGCATTGGCGGCACCGCCGAGAAAGCTGCGGTGATGGCCAAGGAAGTGTTGATGGAATCCATCGACATTCATGAGCTGAAACTGCGCGGCCCGTCCAACCGTATCGAAGAGATGCGCCTGGAGCTGTTCGAGAAGGTCAACCAGCTGGGTATCGGTGCTCAAGGTCTTGGCGGTCTGACCACCGTACTCGACGTGAAGATCATGGATTACCCGACCCACGCCGCTTCGCTGCCGGTGTGCATGATCCCCAACTGCGCCGCCACCCGCCACACGCACTTCGTGCTGGACGGCAGCGGCCCGGTCGCTCAGGAAGCTCCGCCACTGAGTGCCTACCCTGAAATCGTCTGGGAAGCCGGCCCGTCGGCACGCCGCGTCGACCTCGACACGCTGACGCCGGAAGACGTGCAGAGCTGGAAGCCGGGCGAAACCGTGTTGCTCAACGGCAAGATGCTCACCGGTCGCGACGCTGCGCACAAACGCATGGTCGAGATGCTCAACAAGGGCGAAACCCTGCCGGTCGACCTCAAAGGCCGCTTCATCTATTACGTCGGCCCGGTTGATCCGGTACGCGAAGAAGTGGTTGGCCCGGCTGGCCCGACCACCGCAACGCGGATGGACAAATTCACCCGGCAGATCCTCGATCAGACCGGCTTGCTGGGCATGATCGGCAAATCCGAGCGCGGCCCGACCGCGATCGAAGCGATCAAGGACTACAAGGCTGTGTACCTGATGGCAGTTGGCGGCGCGGCTTATCTGGTGGCGCAGGCCATCAAGAAGTCTCGCGTTGTGGCCTTCGCCGAACTGGGCATGGAAGCGATCTACGAGTTCGAGGTCAAGGACATGCCGGTCACGGTCGCCGTGGACAGCAACGGTGAATCCGTGCACATCACCGGCCCGCAGATCTGGCAGAAGAAGATCAGTGAAAGTCTGGCGGTTGAAGTGCAGTAAGCACGTCAGCCACCCATGAAAAAGCCCGCAGCGATGCGGGTTTTTTATATCAACGCAAATCCCGGTGTAGCGAGGCTTGCCCGCGAACCTGCACGTTTATCAAAGCTTTGTTTCAGTCCCCAGCAATACCAGAAATCCCGCCAGCCATGCCGGGTGCGCGGCCTTGAGCAATGGGTTGAAAACCGCTCCTGACGATAGCCAGCACAGTCCCATTACCTTCCAACAAATAGGCAATAACACCGATAGCTAAAAAGTCTCAAGCCCCGAAAGTGCCGTTAATCATTTGAATTCAAATGCAAAAATAATCAATCAGGAACGCGACTGTCACTTCTGACAGGTAGACACCACCGCATCTCTGGAAAAGGCTGTCGTCACTCGTGCAGGGAGCACTGACATGGCCGACCAACCTTTTTCCTTACTACAAAATCTGGCGAAGATCGAAACAACAGTCAAACACACCAACGGCAAGATGGCCTTCGTCGACGCCATGGATCAACTGGATATCCACTCCGTATTCGATATCGTACGTCGGTCCAAAACCACTTTCGTGCGTGACCTGTACAAGTTGAGTGATGCCAACGGTGAACTGGCCTATGAGAATGCCTGTTGTTATGCCACCCAAATTGTACGGCTGTATCGCAACCAGCTTGTTTCGTCCGGGCGCACGCAAAATCTGACCCGCCGCACGGGCGTGCGCTCACTGGTCGATATCGGCCCAAGCTTTCCTAACTTGTTCAAGGAGAACTGGGATCTGTTTTGCAAAGTCGGGGCGATTGAAGCCAAGGATTCGCCAGCGGCTTACCTCACTTCCCTGTACAGATTTGCCAAGGAAGAACTGGAAGGCAGCACCGCAGAAACCAATCGCATCCTCCTTGAAGACCGTCGCCCCGATTTGAAAGATCTTCTGATCGATCAGCAAAGCACCTTCAACCCGGTGCCCACACTGCAGATCGTCAACCAGATATTGAGCAAAGCCATCGAGACCTATGTCGACACCGTCGACGAAGATAAAGACAAGACTCTCTATCAATTGATGGCGGAGAAACAACATCCCTTTCAGTTCCCTTATAACTTCCACTACCAACAAATCACCTTAGGCCTCAGTGGCAAAAAACCGAGACTGGGTGAACTGAGTTACCGGGTGAGCCTTGAGTTACCTGCAACTGCTGCCGGGACCAACGCGTATGGTGCGGTACAACAAAACAGCACCGTAGCGCAGATGATGATGAGTGGGTTTGGGCCCGAACAGCAGGCGATCGTATCCGCGCCTGCCCTGAATGACGACCCGAACACCATCGCCCGCTTCTTCAAATCCAGCTACGGTATCGACTACATCCCTGGAGTGCCCAACTCTCTGGATTCACTGAAGATATTCATCGAGAAAACCGGCCTGCACAGTGATGCAGTCGAGGCTTTGCTGGCTGTGCATAAGTATGCCCCGTATCCATCGCCCAATATTCTGGAGGCAGGCCAGAACGTAATTGGGGTTAAGGAAAGCCGGGGAACCTTGTCCGCCAAATATGGCGCCTGCTACGTCAATGGCCCGACTGCACAAGCCCCACTGGGGATCAGCAAAGAACCTAACGGTGACACCCGGTTACTCAATACCAGCGTGGACCGCTTCGACCGCATGGACATATCACCTTATTTGAACAACTGCATCCAACTATCCCTGATCCTCAGATTCTAAATTTAAGTGACGAGGCGAATGACATATTGTCGGCACGGGATTACTTTGAAAACCCTGAGGCGCTGATGTTCCATGCTTCGAAAGCGAAAACGGCACTCGGACTATCCCTGATCGGGATAGCTAGAACCTTGCCGGACACCGATAGGGATCAAGTACTCGCAGCGACTACACCCGAACGGTTCAATTTGCTCATCAATAAAATTTTTAGACCAGAGTTACGAACCCCGAGATACTTTTCATCTCCTCACGCCGTTGTGGAGCGTAGGTTATAAGCCATGTTGTGGGTAGGTATAAATTCTGGTCAGGCAAGCACCCTGGCGAAACTGACATGCGCAATGCACGGTGATTTACGCACCCTACGTTTGTAGCGCATGAGATCAGCTTTTACGTACAGTTCGCACATGGTAGTCGCCTTGCATGTGGGAGATTCTATGTTTGAGGGCAACCCACAGACGCCGCAGATGTGGTGTGTGCACCGAAGCCTTCCCGGATAAATCCGGTCCCACGGGATGACCGCATTTCACCTGTGGGAGCGAGCTTGCTCGCGAAGACGCAAATAGATCCAGCTCATCCTTTGAGTCTGAACTATTGCCTTCGCGGGCAAGCCTCGCTCCAACGGATTCGATCAAAGCTTTATTTCAGTCCCCAGCAATACCAGAAAACCCGCCAGCCATGCAGGATGCGCAGGCCATGCCGGCGCGGTTACCAGATTGCCTTGGGTGTGCGCGGCGGTCACGTCTATGTCGATGAACGTACCGCCACTCAGTCGCACTTCAGGCGCACAGGCCGGGTAGGCGCTGCATTCGCGACCTTCAAGAATGCCCGCCGCCGCCAGCAATTGCGCGCCGTGACACACCGCGGCGATGGGCTTGCCGGCCTTGTCGAATGCTCGCACCCAGTCAAGAATGGTGTCGTTCAAGCGCAGGTATTCGGGAGCGCGGCCGCCGGGGACCAGCAATGCGTCGTAGTCTTCAACCTTGACCTTGTCGAAGTCAAAATTCAGCGCAAAGTTATGCCCCGGTTTCTCGCTGTAAGTCTGATCGCCTTCGAAGTCATGAATCGCCGTGCGAACGGTCTGACCCGACTTCTTGCCGGGACAGACGCCGTGCACCACATGCCCGACCATTTGCAGGGCCTGGAATGGCACCATCACTTCGTAGTCTTCGACGTAGTCGCCGATCAGCATCAGGATTTTCTTGGCAGCCATCATTGTTCTCCTCTTGGGTAGTGAAGCCAGTATCGGCCAATGTAGAAAGGCGTGGTAACAGCCTGGTACTACAAGAGTAGAAGTCGATGAGCGTTTGCGTCAGTCCCTCCGGTCCAGCGCATTGACCACCAACCGATCAACCCAGCCCCAGATGCGTTGCTTGACGCGACTCCACAAGGGGCGGCTTTTCCAGGCATCCAGGGTGATTTCGCTGCTCACCGCAAAGTCTTTTTCAAAGCTGGCGACCACATCGTCGGTCAACCCGGAATCCAGCGCCTCAAGATTGGCTTCAAGGTTGAAACGCAGGTTCCAGTGATCAAAGTTGCAGGAGCCGATGCTGACCCAATCGTCGACCAGGACCATTTTCAGGTGCAGGAAGCACGGCTGGTACTCGAAAATCTTCACCCCGGCACGCAGCAGACGCGGGTAATAGCGATGACCGGCGTAGCGCACCGACGGGTGATCAGTGCGTGGACCGGTGAGCAACAGGCGCACATCGATGCCGCGCTCGGCCGCCTTGCGCAGCGAACGCCGGACTTTCCAGGTCGGCAGGAAATACGGGGTCGCCAGCCAGATGCGTTGGTGGCCGCTGTTCAAGGCGCGGACCAATGATTGCAGAATGTCCCGATGCTGACGGGCGTCGGCATAGGCCACACGGCCCAGCCCTTCTCCCGATACCGGCACCTTGGGCAGACGCGGCAGGCCGAAGTTTTGCTCTGGACGCCAGGCCGTGCGGCGTGGGTTGGCGTGAAACTGGCGGTCGAACAGCGCTTGCCAATCGATGACCAGCGGCCCGGCAATCTCCACCATCACTTCATGCCATTCGCTGGCGTCCTTGGTCGGGTCCCAGAATTCATCGGTCACGCCGGTCCCGCCGACCACCGCCAGCTCCTTGTCGACCAACAACAGCTTGCGATGGTCGCGATAGAAGTTGCGCACGCCGCGCCGCCAGTGGATGCGGTTATAAAACCGCAGGATGACCCCGGCGTCGGTAAGCCGTTTGCGCAGGCCCAGGGTGAAAGCCTGCGCGCCGAAGTCATCGAACAGGCAGCGCACGATGACGCCACGCTTGGCCGCATCGACCAATGCGCGGACCACGGCTTCGGCACAGGCGCCAGCCTCCACGAGGTAGAGCTCCAGCTCCACTTGCTGCTGCGCGCCGTCGATGGCAGCGATCATGCGCGGAAAGAACGCCGGACCGTCGATCAACAGTTTGAATTGGTTGTCCTTGCGCCAAGGAAAGATCGCCCCGGTCATCAGCGAGCCGTGAAAATCAGAACAGCGCCAACGGGAACCGAAAGGCTGATGGCTGACAATCCAGCCACGCTGCGCAAGGTCTTGAGGCCGGGCACCAGATCGAAGTCCTGGGCGTGCATGACCAGCGGCTCAAGGGTCACAACTTGAAAACGGCGCTGATCAAGGCGCGTGGCGAGCAGCTCGGCGTTGTAACTGTGCGTTTTGCCATGCAGCTGCACGGTCAGCGGCAAGCGCAATTCCAGCTGCGCGCCCGGCGCCAGATCGTTGATCGGCTGCAAATTCAGCTGGGCATTGATGCGCGCGTCGGGGAATTTGTCGACTTCAAACAGGGCATCGCGGATACGCTCGTCGCGCAAGGCAATGCCGGTGCTCACCGATTCCAGCTCGACTTCCAGCTCGGCCACACCTTTGGGATCGACTTTGCCGTGCAGCGTGAGGAAGCGATGCACTTCAGCGGTGTCGGCATTTTTTGTGGACGTGAACGACAGTCGTGACGACTCGTTGTCCAGATACCAGTTCGCCTGAGCGGGAAGCGCGAGCACGGCCAAAAAGGCCAGCAGCAGGCGGGTGGTGGTGTGCATGCAAACTCCAGATGCGCAATGAGGGAGCAACCTTACCGCCTGTCTGACAGCTGGCAAACCGCTATGTTCGCAGCACGGTTCATCAAGGTGTCTGCGGCAACAGCCGACAGCCCTGCCGCTCGCCCTGCCAGGCGGCGCTGCTGCTCCGGCCGAGGCCGCTGGCGGTCACTCGTTTGTTGGCGGCATCGTCGGTCAAGGTACTGGGTACGTACTGTTTGACGTAGACGCGGCAATAGTTGGCGGAATTAAGCACGACGTAGCGACAGGAGCAATACTCTTTGGCGGTGTAGGCACTGATGATGCCGGGGAATGCGTTCAGGGCAACGCGGTTTTGCCAGGCCAGTGCGGCCACGGCGAACAGTATCAACAACAGCAGGCTGCTAAAGGGGCGGCGGCGGATGAAGTGTCTGCGCGTGGTCATTGGCTGTCCTTTTTGCCGAAGGCGGCCAGGGCGAGCTTGAGCAGTTGATCGTGGTCGTAACTGCCATCGCGATCATCGGCGTAACGCACGATCACCAACCCAGCGCTGGGAATCACATACAACGCCTGCCCCCAATGCCCCAAGGCTGCGAACGTATCGGGCGGCGCGTCCGGCCATGGCCCGCTCGCACCCTCCAGCGTGCGATTGAGCCACCATTGCCCGCCGGGGATTTCAGCGCCGGGATTCACGTTCAGTCCAGCGAATGGCGTCAGCACGAACTTCACCCAGGCCTCGGGCAGCAATTGTCGATCATTCCAGCGACCCTCTCGCTGCATCAGCAAGCCGACGCGCGCCAGGTCGCGGGCGGTCATGTAGGCGTAGGACGACCCCACGAAGGTGCCAACGCCATCGGTTTCCCACACAGCACTGAGAATGCCCAGCGGCTCGAACAGCGCGGTCCAGGGGGAATCAGCGTAAGCCTGCGCGCCGACGATGGTTTTCAGGGCGGCTGACAGCAGGTTGCTGTCGCCGCTGGAATACAGAAACGAAGTGCCCGGCGCTTGCCCGCGTCGGTGCCCGGCGGCGAAGCGCGCCATATCGCTGCGCCCTCGGGTATAGAGCATGGCGACTACCGACGAATTGAGCGGCGCATATTCGTAGTCTTCCTGCCAGTCCAGCCCGGAAGCCCAGTGCAGCAAGTCGCGCAGTTTGATATCGGGGTGTGCCAACATGGGCGGATAAAACTTCGCCACCGGATCATCCAGCTGAAAGCGCCCTTCCCCAAACGCCACGCCCAGCACACTCGCCATCACGCTTTTGCTGATCGACCAGGTCAGGTGCGGCGTGGCAGCTGTGGTCTCACCTGCATAACGTTCATAGATCACCTGGCCGTTACGGATAACCAGCAAGGCGTCAGTACGCACACCTTTGCGCTCGGTCTCGTCGCGTGCCGGGAACGCATAGTTTTCCAGCGTTGCCAGCGCCGCAGTTCTGGCAGCGGGATTGATCGACCAATGCTCCGCCGGCCAGTTTTCGACGCTGGCTGAAACAGCATGAATACCGGTGAACAGCAGCATCAATAAACAGAGAAGCCGACGATGCATGGGACGGACCTTTTGCAGAGTTCGGGAACTCTAGCAGCGGTTCATGACAGAACGCGGGAGACGCCTGGCAGGACGGCTTTTGTGGGAGAGAACTTGTCCTCGATGGCTGTCATTTCAGCACTGCATGTGGGTCAGGCGGATCACGGTCGTCTGGGCTGGCTATCGAGGACAAGTCCTCTCCCACAAAGGCACCGTCCACACCAAGCCGGGCGTTGCGACCATCGAATCTCCAACCACAGACAAGTCGCTTCAACGCCCCGTCACACAACCATCACCAAAGCGTCACGGTCATGACACGGCGTCTGCCTAGCCTGCATAAGTACAGCAAAGCGCTTGGCCATTTCAGCCCATCGCCCGCACTTGCAGGGCTGGCTCACGGAGACTTCGCATGACCCAGATCGCTCGTATTCGCGACACCGCTAACGACCGCCGCCTTCAGGCCGAACGCCTGATCGGCAGCAAAGCCTTGCAGGAAGCACAGGCCCTGCGTTTCAGTGTGTTCAGCGGCGAATTCAACGCCAAACTCAAAGGCGCGGAATTGGGCCTGGATATGGACGACTACGACGTGCATTGCTCGCACATCGGCGTTCGTGACTTGAGCACCGGCAAGCTGGTAGCAACCACTCGCCTGCTCGATCACAAAGCGGCCAATACCCTGGGCCGTTTCTACAGCGAAGAAGAGTTCAGCCTGCACGGCCTGAGCCATCTGCAAGGCCCGATCCTGGAGCTGGGTCGCACTTGCGTTGATCCTGCCTACCGCAACGGCGGCACCATCGCGGTGCTGTGGAGCGAACTGGCCGAAATTCTCAACGAAGGCGGTTACAGTTACTTGATGGGCTGCGCCAGCATCCCGATGCAGGACGGCGGCATTCAGGCCCACGCCATCATGCAGCGCCTGCGCGAACGTTACCTGTGCACCGAAAACCTGCGCGCCGAGCCGAAAAATCCGCTGCCGTCCCTGGATCTGCCGAGCAACGTGATCTGCGAAATGCCGCCACTGCTCAAGGCCTACATGCGTCTGGGTGCGAAAATCTGCGGCGAGCCGTGCTGGGACGAAGATTTCCAGGTGGCCGACGTGTTCATCCTGCTCAAGCGCGACGAGCTATGCCCGCGCTATGCCCGCCACTTCAAGGCAGCCGTGTGATGAGCCGCACGCGCGGCTACGCGCGAGTGGCCAGAGTATTGTTGGTGATTGCCCTGGGTCTGACGATTGCCGGAGCGTTTTCCTTGATGGAGCGCTTGCGGATCGGCAACTCCATGGCGCGCCGCCAACGCTGGAGCCGCTGGTTCATGGCGCGCCTGACCAACGCTCTGCCGTTTCGTGTCACCGTGAGCGGCGAGCTGCCACGTCAGCCGATGCTGTGGGTCAGCAATCATGTGTCGTGGACCGACATTCCGTTGCTGGGCATGCTGGCACCCCTGTCATTTCTGTCCAAGGCCGAGGTGCGCACCTGGCCGGTTGCCGGCTGGCTGGCGCTAAAAGCCGGTACGCTGTTCATTCGCCGTGGTTCGGGTGACAGCCGTTTGATCCAGAAGCAGATGAGCAATCATCTGCAACAGAACAATGCATTGATGATCTTCCCGGAAGGCACCACCACCGATGGCCGCAGTCTGCGCACCTTTCATGGTCGCCTGATGTCCAGCGCCATCGATACTGGCGTGCCGCTGCAACCGGTGGCGATTCACTATTCGCGCAATGGCAAACCTGACCCTATCGCGCCATTCATTGGCGATGACGATCTGCTCTCCCACCTGCGCCGCTTGTTCGCCAATGAGCAAGGTGACGTGCATATCCAGTTGCTGGAGCCGATCGCAACGCTTGGCCAGGAACGCGCCGCGCTGGCCTTTCAAGCCCAGCAGGCGGTGCAAGTAGCGTTATTCGGCGAGATCGCTCAACCGACCGAAGTGGCCCGTCCCGCCAGAGCGGCTTGAGAGAAATTCTGCAGCACAGGATAAAACTCAGCGAAGTCAGCACTCAACGGCTGGTAAAGCGCCTGCAGTTCCTGCATGGCGCCCGCCAGCCCCTGGGGGCGTGACAAACGCCGGGAAATCCCCGCCAGCACTTGCTCCACCACGGCAAAATCCCGATACGAACTCAACCAGTCCTGAGCAGCCATGCGCGGCGCAATCAGCGCCAGGTTGCCGGGTAATTCCGGTTCGGCAGCGAGCACGCCATAAACCTTGCGGGTGAATACCTCCAGCGGCACATCGGCGTAGCGCTGCCAGTCACGGGCCAGGCAATGGTCGAAAAATACGTCGAGGATGATCCCCGCATAACGCCGCCGCTCGGCGGGGAAACGCGCAATCGCGGCTTTGACCAGCGGATGGCTGTCGGTGAAGGCATCAATGCTGCGATGCAACTGGATGGCGTCGGCCAGCTCGTCCGAAAAGCGCCCAGCCAAAGGCCCTTTGACGAAATCGCCATACAGGCTGCCGAGTAATTGCGGCGGGCGTTGACCGCCGAGGTGCAGATGCGCGAGGTAATTCATACCGCCAGCGTACGCCCGGAAACGCCCGGCAGGCAAATATCGTTATAACCCGATATAGCGTTTTATCCAGTCCTCAGCAGAAAATCATATTTGTATATCGCGAAATACCAATATAAAGTTCGCTCCATCGCGATATAGCGCTATACCCATATTGAGAACGAAATGCCTATCGACCTCGACGAAATAATAAAAGCCCTGGCTCACCCTGTTCGCCGTGAAATTCTGGTGTGGCTCAAAGATCCCCTCACCTGCTTTCCCGATCAGGAGCACTCCACGGAAAACGGTGTCTGCGCCGGTCAGATCGACCAACGTGCAGGCCTTTCGCAGTCCACGATTTCTGCCCATCTGGCGACGCTGCAACGCGCTGGCCTGATCAGCAGCAAGAAGGTTGGCCAATGGCACTTCTTCAGGCGCAACGAAGAGGTCATCCAGGCCTTCATCGACGCGCTGCTGCTGGAACTGAAAAAGCCGTCCTGACACGCCGGCTCAACACTATTCATTCAGGAGATGCCTCGTGCCTCTTTCACTGCTAATTCTGGCCTTGAGCGCCTTCGCCATCGGCACCACCGAGTTCGTTATCATGGGCCTGCTACCTGATGTGGCGAGTGATCTGGGCGTGTCGATCCCCGGTGCCGGCTGGCTGGTGACCGGTTATGCGCTGGGCGTGGCCATCGGTGCGCCGTTCATGGCCATGGCCACCGCCAAACTGCCGCGCAAGGCTGCACTGGTTACGCTGATGGGCATCTTCATCATCGGCAACCTGCTCTGCGCGATTGCCAGCGACTACAACGTATTGATGTTTGCCCGGGTGATCACGGCGTTGTGCCACGGTGCATTTTTCGGGATTGGTTCAGTGGTAGCCGCAGGGCTGGTGCCAGCCAATCGCCGCGCTTCCGCTGTGGCGTTGATGTTCACCGGCTTGACTCTGGCCAACGTGCTGGGCGTTCCGTTGGGTACGGCATTGGGCCAATACGCAGGCTGGCGCTCGACATTCTGGGCCGTGACCGTCATCGGCGTGATCGCGCTGATCGGCCTGATCCGTTACTTGCCGACCAAACGCGACGAAGAAAAACTCGACATGCGCGCCGAGCTTGGCGCCCTGAAAGGTGCTGGCATCTGGCTGTCGCTGAGCATGACGGCGCTGTTCTCCGCCTCGATGTTCACCCTGTTCACCTACATCGCGCCGCTGCTGGGCGAAGTCACCGGCATCTCGCCAAAAGGCGTGACCTGGACGCTGCTGCTGATCGGCCTGGGCCTGACCGTCGGCAATGTCATCGGCGGCAAGCTGGCTGACAAACGCCTGGCCGCGACGCTGATCGGCGTGTTCATCGCCATGGCCGTGATCTCGACCGTGCTGAGCTGGACCAGCGTGGCGTTGATCCCTACTGAAATCACTCTGTTCCTGTGGGCCACTGCCGCATTCGCCGCCGTGCCTGCCCTGCAGATCAACGTGGTGACCTACGGCAAGGCGGCACCAAATCTGGTGTCGACCCTGAACATCGGCGCCTTCAACGTCGGCAATGCCCTGGGTGCCTGGATCGGCGGCAGCGTCATCGCCCACGGTCTGGGCCTGACCAGCGTGCCCCTGGCCGCCGCGTTGCTGGCCGTGCTGGCGCTGATCGTCACCCTGATTACTTTCCGCCAGACCGCCAATACCGAGCTGGCCCCTGCTACCCACTAATTATTTGATCATTCAAGAGGTTTGCACCATGACGACTATCTTTGACCCGATCACCTTGGGCGAGCTGCAACTGTCCAACCGCATCATCATGGCGCCGCTGACGCGCTGCCGCGCCGACGAAGGGCGCGTGCCTAATGCGATGATGGCCGAATATTACGTTCAGCGTGCTTCGGCGGGCCTGATCATCAGCGAAGCGACTTCGATCACGCCAATGGGTGTCGGTTATCCGGACACTCCGGGCATCTGGTCCAACGATCAGGTGCGCGGCTGGAGCAACATCACCAAAGCCGTACATGCCGCCGGCGGCAAGATCGTCCTGCAACTGTGGCACGTAGGTCGGATTTCCCATCCTTCGTACCTCAACGACGAAGCGCCGGTCGCGCCAAGCGCCGTCAAGCCTGAAGGCCACGTCAGCCTGGTTCGCCCGTTGGCGGATTACGTGACCCCGCGCGCCCTTGAACTGGCGGAAATCGCCGACGTCGTGGACGCCTATCGAGTCGGTGCGGAAAACGCCAAGGCCGCCGGTTTTGACGGTGTGGAAATCCACGGCGCCAACGGTTACCTGCTCGACCAGTTCCTGCAGACCAGCACCAACCAGCGTACCGACCAATATGGTGGTTCCGTGGAAAACCGTGCGCGGCTGATGATTGAAGTGGTCGATGCGGCCATCGAAATCTGGGGCGCCGGTCGTGTCGGCCTGCACCTTTCGCCGCGCGCTGACTTGCACGACATGGGTGACGACAACCTGAGCGAAACCTTCAACTACGTGGCAACCGAAATGGGCAAACGCGGCATCGCCTTTATCTGTGCCCGGGAACGCGAAGCCGGCGACAGCATTGGTCCACAGCTGAAAAAAGCCTTCGGCGGCGCTTATATCGCCAACGAGAAATTCACCAAGGAAACCGCCAACGCCTGGCTGGCCAACGGCTCGGCCGATGCCGTCGCCTTCGGTGTGCCCTTCATCGCCAACCCGGACTTGCCGGCGCGCTTGAAACTGGATGCAGAGCTGAACGCCCCGCACCCGGAAACCTTCTACGCCAAAGGGCCGGTGGGCTATATCGACTATCCGGCGCTTTGAGGTAGCACCAACAATGGGCGATTCGTTGGAGATTCTATGTCTGGGGGCAACCGCCAGGCACCGCAGAAGTATTGTTTGAACCGACGCCTTCCCGGCTAAAGCCGGTCCCACTAGATCGCGCTACTTGTGTGGGACCGGATTTATCCGGGAAGACGGTATTCCAGTAGACGCAACTGCATCGGCTGTATCGTCTATCGCGAATGTTGCGTAGATCCGTTGACTACCTTCGAGCATTCAACTGCTGCGACAAGGTTTGAATCTGCGCGGTCAGGGTATTGATGTTGCGGGTGACCTGGGCACGGAATGAATCGAACTCGGCAGTATTGCCACCTGCTGAAGGAGCCGGACGATTTTCCTGTTCGCTCTTGAGCACGATCAGGTCTTGTTCCAGACGCTCGATGGCAGCTGCTGGATTGCCTTGTTTCTTCAGCGCAGCCACATCGGCGTTCAGACTCTTGAGCTGAGCGTCGATTTTTTCCTGATCGCCCTGGCTCGCTTTCGAGTCAGGTATGGCGGCCTTGAGCGAAGCCAGCTCGGTGGTCACGGCTTTGAGTTGTTCTGCCAGCTGAGCATTGGCGTTCTGTTGCTGGGCGGTCTGGGCGGTCATCTGTTCCAGACGTTTTTCCAGCGCAGATTGCTGGCCCGTCACACCTTCCTGCTGCTTGTCCTGATCGGCCAGCTGATCTTCAAGCAACTTGATCCGCTGCTTGAGCGCAACGCCGTCGACCACGACCGACTCGGTGGCGACCACTTTCCCGGAAATATCCTGAAGGCGCCCCGCCGCTTCTTCGCTGATCCGCGCAAAGCTTTCCTGAGTGGCTACCAGTTGCTGCTCCATCAGGGAAATCTGCTGAAAACTCCACCAGCCCAGCCCGCAAAAAGCGATGAACAGCGCGCCAACCAGCGCCCATAACGGGCCAGTGCTCGGCGCCTTGACCTTGACCACAGGTGTATCGCGGGAGTAGACCGTGGTGCGTTTGCGCGCGCCGGTGGTTGGCGCGAAGTCGTCATCATCGTCCTTGGCGCTGAGGTTCGGGACGTCATCGACGTCGTCGTAAGGATCGTTACGCATGAGGAACCCTGTATGAATCCGCTTTTTAAGCCTGAAAGTCGGGGGAGTATAACCGTTGCAATTCGCAACTACGGCGCTCACATGTTTTGTTGCGCTTTCCACCAGTCGCAGAACTCGTCCAGTGCCGCCCAAAGGCTGACCTGCGGCTGATAATCCAGATAATGCCGGGCCCGACTGATATCAAGGGTGAAGTCCTTGCTCATCACCTGCATGCCCACACGCGACAGCGTAGGTTCAGGTCGTCCGGGCCAAAGCAGGCATGCGCCCTCATTTATAGCAGCTGCGGCGTAAGCCAGGCCGTAGGAACGATAACGTGTTACCTGCGGCAATTGCATCCGGCGCATCACGTAATTCACCGCATCCCACACCGGCACTGGCGTTCCGTTGCTGATGTTGTAGGCCTTGCCCAAGGCCGAGCCGGTCGCCAGCAGGCTGCTGAGCATGGCCTGATTGAGGTTTTGCATGCTGGTAAAGTCCACGACATTCAGCCCGTTGCCGATGATCGACAAACGGTTTTTGCGCTGCATATTCAGCAGTCGCGGAAAAATACTGTTGTCGCCCGCGCCGGTCACGAATCGCGGCCGCAAGGCGATGACCTCCAGGCCGAATTCTTCTGCGCCAAAGACCTTTTGCTCGGCCAGATACTTGGTCGCTGCGTAATGATTGTTGAAGCGCCTGGGTACCTGATCTTCGGTGATACCCAAATGCGAGCGGCCATCGAAGTAAATCGAAGGCGACGACAAATGCACCAACCGGCGCACGCGCTGCTTCAAACAGGCTTCAACCACGTTTTCGGTGACTTGCACATTGCCCTGGATAAAGTCCTGCTTGCGGCCCCAGACGCCGACTGCCCCGGCGCAATGCACCACCGCATCGACGTCCCGGCACAGCTCGCGCACCAATTGCGGATCGATCAAATCACCCTGAACAAACTCGGCGCCACGCATTACCAGGTGTTCGACACCTTCGGCGCGACGACCATTGACCCGTACGTCAAACCCCTGCTCCAGGGCGAAACGCGCAAAGCGCCCGCCTATAAAGCCGCTTGCGCCGGTGATCAGAATCTTCATTTACCGCTCCATCGAATTTCGTGTGACAAGGTTCATGGACAATTTACCTGTGGGAGCGAGCTTGCTCGCGAAAAGCCAAGCCCCTGAGACACTGCCTTCGCAAGCAAGCTTGCTCCCACAAGTGCGCTGTTCACTGCGCACTGACGCTCAATCAGCCCCAAGCGGCACCAGCCATTGCCCGGCCTGTTGCGCCAGATGCTCCGTCAACTGCGTCAGCAGCTGTCCACCGTTGCGCCAGTGATGCCAATACAGCGGCACATCCACCGGCTTGTCCGGCACCAGCTCAACCAGCGCGCCACGTTGCAGCTGCTCGCGGACCTGCAACTCGGGCACCAGTCCCCAACCCATGCCAACCTCGGTCATGCGGATGAAGCCTTCGGACGATGGGCACAAATGATGCTCGAATCCGCCCTCGACCCCAAGCGATGCCAGGTAGCGATGCTGCAAAAAATCGTCGGGGCCGAACACCAGCGCCGGTGCCCGCGCCAACCCCGCCGGGGTGATACCTGCGGGAAAATGCCGGGCGATAAACTCCGGGCTGGCCAGTGCACGATAGCGCATGGCGCCCAGCACCTGACTGCGAGCCCCCGCCACCGGACGTTCGCTGCCACAGATACAGGCGGCTACTTCTCCGGCCCGCATGCGTTTGAGGCCGACGTCCTGATCCTCCACCACCAGATCCAGCAACAGACGGTGTTCGGCGCAAAAATCCCCCACCGCCGAGGCCCACCACGTCGCCAGGCTGTCGGCATTGATCGCAATGCGCAGCCGCTCGGGCATGCCTTCTTCGTCCAGCGCCGGAACCTGGCTCTGCAAATCCCGCTCAAGCAGACGCACCTGCTGCACATGGTTGAGCAGCCGCCGGCCAATTTCCGTCGGACGTGGCGGCGTCGCCCGGATCAGCACCGGCTGACCAATGCGCGCCTCCAGCAATTTGATGCGTTGGGAAACCGCAGACTGCGACAGGCTCAACACCTGCGCCGCCCGCTCAAAGCCCGCTTGCTCGATGACCGCAGCAAGGGCGGACAGCAATTTGTAGTCGAACATCAGTTTTCCTAATGAGCAATCAGGATTATTGGTTTTTCTTATACCGCGTCACGCTCCACACTCGCTACCTAAACCTGACCTCGGAGCGTGTTCCATGTGGCAAAGCTATTTGAATGGCTTGCTGGTTGCCGCCGGCTTGATCATGGCGATCGGCACCCAGAATGCGTTTGTATTGGCGCAAAGCCTGCGCCGGGAACATCACCTGCCCGTCGCCATGCTCTGCATTGCCTGTGATGCGTTGCTGGTTGCGGCTGGCGTGTTCGGGCTGGCCAATGTGCTGGCGCATAATCCGACCGTACTGGCGGTGGCGCGCTGGGGCGGCGTAGTGTTTCTGCTCTGCTACGGCGGCCTGGCATTGCGTCGCGCCTGCTCGCGGCAGAGCCTGCAACAAAACGAAGTGGTCGGCCTGCGCTCACGGCGGGCCGTGCTGTTGAGCGCCCTGGCGGTCACGCTGCTCAATCCCCACGTTTATCTCGATACGGTTCTGCTCATCGGCTCGCTCGGTGCCCAGCAAAGTGTCCCCGGCGCATATGTTGTCGGCGCCGCAAGTGCTTCGCTGCTGTGGTTCAGTACCCTGGCGATTGGTGCGGCATGGCTCGCGCCCTGGCTGGCCCGACCAGCGACATGGCGGGTGCTGGACCTGATGGTTGCTGTGATGATGTTCAGCGTGGCGGCGCAGCTGATCAGGGCTGCGTGAGGCGTCTGTAATTTAATGGGCAGGCAACGCAAAGCCTCTGGAACCTCTATCCCACACAGTTGTTGCGTGGTTAAGGCACGGACCCGGTGCTATGATCCAGACCCTGCGCCGCAAAGAGTACAAACTCCCCGGCGTATGTTCTGTCTGGCCGCCCGTGATCGGCCTTGCGCTCACCGCAACTGACCTGATTAGGAGATAAACCATGGCTTTTGAATTGCCGCCGCTGCCCTACGCCAAAGATGCTCTGGTGCCGCACATTTCCGCAGAGACACTGGAATATCACCACGACAAGCACCACAACACCTATGTCGTAAACCTGAACAACCTGGTGCCTGGCACCGAGTTCGAAGGCAAGACCCTGGAAGAAATCATCAAGACTTCTTCGGGTGGCATCTTCAACAACGCCGCCCAGGTCTGGAACCACACCTTTTACTGGAACTGCCTGGCGCCTAACGCTGGCGGCGAACCTACTGGCGCACTGGCTGACGCAATCACCGCTGCGTTCGGTTCGTTCGACAAGTTCAAGGAAGAGTTCAGCAAGACGTCCATCGGCACCTTCGGTTCCGGTTGGGGCTGGCTGGTCAAGAAAGCTGACGGTTCCCTGGCTCTGGCCAGCACCATCGGCGCCGGCAACCCGCTCACCGGCGGCGACACTCCGCTGCTGACCTGCGACGTTTGGGAACACGCCTACTACATCGACTACCGCAACCTGCGTCCAAAATACGTAGAAGCGTTCTGGAACCTGGTTAACTGGAAATTTGTGGCTGAGCAATTTGAAGGCAAGCAATTTACAGCCTGATTTCAGCTCCAGATGAAAAAACCCGGCATTGCCGGGTTTTTTTTCGCCTGTAACACATAGTTATGTATTGTCAGAAAGCGATAGCGGACTAATATCATCTCCTTGGGTTTTTCGAAGCTCCGCTCAAGTTTCAAAGGTTTTCGTCCGACACAGGGAATGGCCCGACCTTGCCCGGCAAGTCGAGTCGCCGCACGGAAGCAGGAAGTGGCGCCGCATCATCTGCGCATGATGCTCGCGGCAGCGCTCGTCGGCTGTGTTTTTGATGGTTAGGAAGGGTACACGCTCCCGGCACGGATTAAGGAATGACCATTTGAAGCTGGAACTCAAAAACAGCCTGTCGGTAAAACTGCTGCGTGTGGTCCTGCTATCGGCGCTGATCGTCGGCGTCGTGCTCAGCTGTGCGCAGATCGTTTATGACGCCTACAAGACCAGTCAGGCCGTCGCCAACGATGCCGAGCGAATCCTGGGTATGTTCCGCGACCCTTCGACCCAGGCGGTCTACAGCCTGGACCGGGAAATGGGCATGCAGGTCATAGAAGGCCTGTTTCAAGACAACGCCGTGCGCATGGCATCCATTGGCCATCCCAATGAAACCTTGCTGGCAGAGAAGGAACGCCCGCTCAAGGATTCTCCCACTCGCTGGCTGACCGACCTGATTCTCGGCCAGGAACGCAGCTTCACCACCCAACTGGTAGGCCGAAGCCCTTATAGCGAGTATTACGGCGACCTGCGCATCACCCTCGATACCGCGACCTACGGCGACGGCTTCATCGTCAATTCGGTGATCATCTTCATTTCCGGAGTCCTGCGCGCGCTGACCATGGGCCTGGTGCTGTATCTGGTTTATCACTGGCTGCTGACCAAGCCGCTGTCGAAAATCATTGAACACCTGACCAGCATCAATCCTGACCGCCCCAGTGAAAATCAGCTGCCGCTCCTTAAAGGGCACGAGAAAAATGAACTGGGCATCTGGGTCAACACCGCCAACCAGCTGCTGGCCTCGATCGAGCGCAATACCCACCTGCGCCACGAAGCCGAAAACAGCCTGCTGCGCATGGCTCAATACGACTTTCTCACCGGTCTGCCGAACCGCCAGCAATTGCAGCAACAACTGGACAAGATCCTGGTTGACGCAGGCCGGCTGCAGCGGCGGGTGGCGGTCATCTGTGTCGGTCTGGACGACTTCAAAGGCATCAACGAACAATTCAGCTATCAAACCGGCGACCAATTGCTGCTGGCGCTGGCTGACCGATTACGCAGCCACAGCGGTCGGCTTGGCGCGTTGGCGCGACTGGGTGGCGATCAGTTCGCCCTGGTCCAGGCCGACATCGAACAGCCTTACGAAGCCGCCGAGCTGGCGCAGAATATCCTGGATGATCTGGAGGCGCCGTTTGCCCTGGGTGACCAGGAAATTCGCCTGCGCGCAACCATCGGCATCACGCTGTTCCCGGAAGATGGCGACAGTACCGAGAAGCTGCTGCAGAAGGCCGAACAGACCATGACCCTGGCCAAGTCGCGCTCACGCAACCGCTATCAGTTCTATATCGCCAGTGTCGACAGCGAAATGCGCCGTCGCCGGGAGCTGGAAAAAGACCTGCGCGAAGCCTTGCCCCGTGATCAGCTGTATCTGGTCTACCAACCGCAGATCAGCTACCGCGACCACCGTGTGGTCGGCGTCGAAGCACTGATCCGTTGGCAGCACCCGGAACACGGTCTGGTTCCGCCTGACCTGTTCATTCCGCTGGCCGAGCAAAACGGCACGATCATCGCCATCGGCGAATGGGTCCTGGATCAAGCCTGTCGCCAATTGCGTGAATGGCATGACCAGGGCTTCACCGACCTGCGCATGGCGGTCAATCTGTCCACCGTGCAACTGCACCACTCCGAGTTGCCTCGCGTGGTCAACAATCTGCTGCAGATCTATCGTTTACCGCCGCGCAGCCTGGAACTGGAAGTCACCGAAACCGGCCTGATGGAAGACATCAGCACCGCCGCCCAGCACCTTCTGAGCCTGCGTCGCTCGGGCGCCTTGATCGCCATTGATGACTTCGGCACCGGTTATTCTTCCCTGAGTTATCTGAAGAGCCTGCCGCTGGACAAGATCAAGATCGACAAAAGCTTCGTGCAGGATCTTATCGACGTCGACGATGATGCCACCATTGTGCGCGCCATCATCCAGCTCGGTAAAAGCCTGGGCATGCAGGTCATCGCCGAAGGCGTCGAGACGCTGGCGCAGGAGGCCTACATCATTTCCGAAGGCTGTCATGAAGGTCAGGGTTATCTGTACAGCAAACCGCTGCCCGCGCGCGAACTGCTGGCCTACCTGAAACAGTCGCAACGCAGCAATGTCGAGGTTTCCTGACGCTTAGCCGGGCGCGATTTCGCTGGAGCGAGCGGGCGGCGATCCAATTTACCCGCGAAGAGGCCGGGACTTTCGCGAGAATTTCATGCCTGAAACGCTGCGTTCGCGGGCAAGCCTCGCTCCAACAAATTCAAGCCAACCGAAACCCCTTGTTACAAGCTCTCACTGACCACCTTTCCCGAACCCGGCAATTTGCCTTTACATCGAATGCAAATCTTTCGCATTATGTTGCAGCTTTTTTTGGGCGCCGGGCGCCTTAAACCCTCTAGACGCAGGATTTCGTCATGATTCGTATGCCTTTGGCAACCGCTAGTCTGCTGGCCATCGCTATCTCCCTCGCCGGTTGTGGCGAAGGCAAGGATAAAGCTGCCGCGCCAGCCCCTGCTGCTACTCCGGCAGCTCCCGCGCCGGCTGCAGCGCCTGCACCGGCAGCGGCCACCACTGCGCCTGCCGCTGCTGCCCAATCTACCGACGCCGCTGCCAAAGCCGTGGTCGCCAACTACGCCAACATGGTTTATGCCGTGTTCAGCGACGCCGAATCCACCGCCAAGACTCTGCAAACAGCCGTCAACGACTTCCTCGCCACGCCGAATGACAAAACCCTCAAAGCTGCCCGTGACGCCTGGGTTGCAGCGCGCGTGCCTTACATGCAGAGCGAAGTCTTCCGTTTCGGCAACACCATCATCGACGACTGGGAAGGACAGGTTAATGCCTGGCCCCTGGACGAAGGCCTGATCGATTACGTCGCCAAGGATTACCAGCACGCGCTGGGCAACCCGGGTGCAACCGCCAACATCATCGCCAACACCGAAGTTCAAGTGGGCGAAGACAAGGTTGACGTCAAGGACATCACCGCAGAGAAACTCGCCAGCCTCAATGAGCTGGGCGGTTCCGAGGCCAACGTTGCCACCGGCTACCACGCCATCGAGTTCCTGCTCTGGGGCCAGGACCTGCACGGTAACGGTCCGGGTGCCGGCGAGCGTCCTGCGTCCGACTACATCGAAGGCGCCGGCAGCACCGGTGGCCACAACGACCGTCGTCGCGCCTACCTTAAGGCTGTCACCACCTTGCTGGTCAGCGACCTGACCGAAATGTCCAACAACTGGAAAGCCGGTGTTGCCGACAACTATCGCGCCACGCTGGAAGCAGAGTCCGGCGAAAGCGGCCTGCGCAAGATGTTGTTCGGCATGGGCAGCCTGTCTTTGGGCGAACTGGCCGGCGAGCGCATGAAAGTGGCACTGGAAGCCAACTCCAGCGAAGACGAGCATGACTGCTTCAGCGACAACACTCACAACTCGCACTTCTACAACGGCAAAGGCATCCGCAACGTTTACCTGGGCGAATACACCCGCGTAGACGGCAGCAAAATCAGCGGCCCAAGCCTGTCGTCGCTGGTTGCGAAAGTCGACCCAGCCACCGACGCCACCCTGCGCGCCGATCTGGACGCCACCCAGGCCAAACTGCAAGCCATCGTTGATCGCGCCAACAAAGGCGAACACTTCGATCAACTGATCGCCGCCGGTAATACCGAAGGCAACCAGGTTGTACGCGACGCCATCGCTTCGCTGGTCAAGCAGACCGGCGCTATCGAACAGGCCGCCGGTAAACTGGGCATCACTGACCTGAACCCGGACAACGCCGATCACGAGTTCTGATTTGCGCTGTTTGAGCGTTCGTGTTTGAACGCTTCGAACGGATGAACTAAAAATGCCAGTCGGCTTGCTGACTGGCATTTTTTTATGCCCCTGATTTCCTGTTGATTACCCTGTAGCAGCGATACGTCTGTAACTGCTGTAAGCCGATTCCGAAACACGCTTTAGCGTATTGAAGCAGCTCGCATCGCCATTGAGTATTCGGGTTTCCCTATGCTCCGAGCAAGGCGCGCCTCGATGAACGAGCTTGAATCCGGCCCCAATGACCTCCCTTGGTCGCGAAACGGCTACCTGCTGCTCAATGCCGTACGAACCGGCAATCTCCTGCCACGGCTTTATCAGTGGAATCCGGGTATCCGATGTCATCCGCTGTTCCTGGGAACGCGTTTTAAAGAACTGCTGGACGTCTCGCCGGTGCTGGTCGTGCTTGAGGGGCGCCATGACCCGGCGCTGCAAGCTTACTTGCAGAGCGCGGAGCACATCTGGGGACTGCTGCTCTTCAGCAGCGCCGAACCGCAATGCATCGTCGATCACCTGCGCTGGCTGGTCACGGTCGATGAACCGGTCGGCAAACCTACACTGCTCAACCTTTCCGATCCGCCCGTTGCCAACGCTCTGTTCGAGCTTTATCCAATGCAAACCGATAATGCCCTGTTCGGCCCTGTCGAGCAGATCTACGCCGTCGACCCATACAGCAAAGTCTGGCGCCAGCATCAACGCCAGGGTGAACCGGTAATCAGTGATCACAAGGCCCTCTACCGCTTGAATGCCGCACAGATCGACGCCTTGAACGAAGTCAATTTTCGCAACACCATCCTCAAACTCGAACGGCACATGAGCCGACACTTTCCGGATTTTCAGGCCCGGCTCAACGCACTGGAGCGCTACGCCTATTTCCATGAAATGGCAAGCATCGCCTACGGACACGGCTTCCATAGCGAGAGCGACATCCTGCACTACGCCAATGTCATGGAGTTTCTCGACAGACAGCCCACTGCTGCGCACCCCGACATCACCGATCTGCTTTACACATCCTCGCCGCTGACACCCTCGCAACGAGTGCAAAAAGCCAACCTGCTGGCCCTTGAGCGAGACAAGCAATTGTCAGGAGTTCAGCCATGACCGACAAACGCCTGCCAGACAAAGACCGCGCTTATTGGGAAGCCCGAAGCGGTGGCCACAAAGACGCCCGTGACAGCTTGGGCACCTGCCCGCTTATGGGTAAGAAAATCCAGTTGCTGCCAGCGCGTTATGGGCGCGTTGAGCGCTTGGCCAGTGATGTTGCGGCAACACCTTACAAACACTTGCAGCGCCCCATCGGCTTGCGCCTGATTCGCGATGGCTACTTGTATGTCATCGACGAAGCCAGCGGCCATCTGCACGAGTACCGGATAGAGAATGGCGTTCCGGTAAAACTCCTCTGGCAAGGCACCGAAGTTGGCCGGGATGTTCGTAGTTCCGCAGTGGGCGAAGCAACGCTGGTCTTTGCCCGCAACAGCGTCTTGCACGTGGCTTACTCGGAACTGCAATGGACCGCCGCCAAATGCTCAAAGGTTATTGGCAGCAAGCCTGATCGTCTCTACTTCATGCAACGCGTGGATCTGGCCGCTGCGGACTGCGAAAAAGGCGGCAAGCATCTGCGAGTCGAAAATCAGATCAGGCAATCCCTCGCCGAACTGGCCGAACAGCCCGCCGAACAATGCCTTACGCCCGACACTCACGCTGAGGAGAGCCAGGATTATGTCTGGGAACATCAAGCGTCGTTTCGTGAAGCGCACATTGGCCAGCTAAAGGATTCGCTGAACGCGCAGTACCAGTTCAATCACTTGTACCTGGTCCTGGAAGACAGCATCGGCATCATGCGCGACCTTGCAGATGAACAAGACAAAGTCGTCGACTGGATCGAGCAATGGACGAAGCAACATAACAACGAGATGCGCTACGTGGTCGGCAGTTACATCGACACGCTGATGACCATTGGTGAGAAAAACGTACCCAAGACTCCAGCCAATTCAGACTTCTTCAGCAAAACCACGCCCGCCGCACGTACCACTATCTATGACTACATCAACGCGCGTAATCAGTGGCGTTGGGAGAACAGCAAAGGCTTGGCGGTAACTCCGGCCGAAGATGGCCGCTACTCGGCCAAACGGGGTGCCGAGCTTCGCGAGCGCCCGGAAACGGTTATCACCAAACGCGAGATGGACGCCAAACATGCACGGATGGTCGACGAATTAGGCGAACCTTTGCATGCCGATCTCAAAGATGAAATCGACGCGCTGGAAGACAGCAGCAAAGGCACGCTGGAAGGCGTCGGCCTGGGTTCGCGAGGCATCTTCGATCTGGTTCGCCATGAGGAAATGCAACGTTACTTAAAACGCGAGCGCCTGCACCTCAAGCGCTGGACCGAGCGTCTGGACGCCATCACCGACGACCGACTTTATCTGTTCACCCAAGGCGAATTCCATCGCAGCGCCTGGTATTTCGATCCAGAGCACCCCGAACAACTGAACAACGCGCTGGCCATGGAGTACAACTGCACCCGCGACATGTGTCGCACCGATGAAGCGCTGGAGAAACTAGGCGAGTACTTCCACGCCAACCCGATGCATGTGTTACCGGTGTTCTATGGACGGGTTGACCTGGACTTCTTGCGCAAAAAATCCGGAGAGGTGGTCAAGCTGCTGGATGACATGCGCGGTTACTCCAGTGGACTGGCCGACGCCCAGACGCGGATATCCGAAATCGGCCGCATCATGGGCAACCACTGGACCCGCAGCCTGCAACTGGAAGGCCAGGCCCATTCCCTGCATCAGGCAGTCAGCGCCACCTACATCCCGGCCATCGCCTTGGGCATGGAAAAATGGCTGGCCGAGATGCAGGCCAAACTCGAAACTCCGGAGCTAAGCCAGCATCTCCAGAAGTTCCAGCAATACACCAACCGCGCCCAACGCCTGGGAACACTGGTCGCCCTGCAACAGCAGGGCGCAACACTGAGCATCGCATCCGACGCCGACGTACAGAAATTCAAGGACAACTTCACCCGCCTCAGCGCATTGCTCGAACGCGAAGAAAACCTCAAGACCGACCGCAAGCTCTACGACAAGCTAGCCCGGAGTCGCATGCGCAGCGAAGACCAACGCTATCAGGCGGCAGTCGAGAAACAGCGCATCAACGAAGAACTGCTCGAAACGCGAAACAAGCGCTCGGCGGTGGTGCGAGACCTGGAAGACGGAATTTCCCCCAACAGCAAATTCCCGACCGGCTATATCGGCGTGCGACTGAATCTCACGCAGGAACAGTCGAGTGCGTTGTATGACGAAACCAGACGATTCAGGGCTGGGTTTTCGGGTGGGTATGCGACTGATGGTGCCTGGAAGGCGGGGTTTAAAAGTGGATGGGTGCCGTTGTTGGCGGTTGGGTTGCAGGTGGGGAATTTGGGGGAGGCTGTTGATACTTGGTATCGCCAAAGCCAGGAGGGGGATTCGAATGCCAAAAGCAGGATGATTTTCTTTGGCGCAATAGCTGGTTTTGCAGCTGCCGTAATGTCTGTCTATCAATCAGTACACATCGCGATGGTTGATAAGGCGCTTCAGGCCACTGCCGCCAACACTGCCGGTCAAGCGGGAAAACTGCTAGGCGCTCGAATCGGAAAATTAGGACTAGGTTTAGCTCTCATTATTTCACCAATGGCGTTGATGAGTTCCGTAGGCACATCGTGGGACAACTGGAGTAAATGGCACGATGCCTTTATTCGCGGCACAACCGAAGAGAAGGCAGGGGCGCTAGCCGGATTTATCGGAGACTTGGGCACTACTGGCGTCTCTGCCACGGTCAGCGTAAAAACCGCTAGCGAGGGCTTGGGTTTAATTTGGGACGTGCTCGTTGACCCAGGAAATGACCGCAAGCTCGCGGCCATTAATTCATGGGCAACCCGAGGCTCTCGCTTTTTACACTTTACGGCCCGTATTACCCCTTGGGGTATGGTCTTTACAGCTCTGCAACTTGCAGGCGAAGCACTCTATAACTATCACAATCTCGACGAACAGCAACGGTGGATGCTGGGCTGCTGCTGGGGAATAAAACCCCAAGGATGGGATCAGCTCCAACACGCGCAAAAACTTGCCGAAGCCACATTGCTTCCGACATTTACTGACAAGGGTATACATCGCCGGAACAAAGACGGCGAGGTTGTTCGAACGTTGTACTTGGTGTTACCGGGGCTGACAGCTGCGACATTCCATGACTTTTCGCTACGCTGGAGCGCTTTACTGCAGAAATCTCCCGAAGAATGGGATGCGGGAAAAGCGCTTTCCGCAGAAATTCGCACTGTCTCAAACCACCCACTCACACTCAGTCTACAAATACCTGATCAGTGGCAAGGATTAAGTGCCGTCCTGCAGTTGCGTTTGACAGTAATTCCCACGATTGCGTCCAATTATCTGAAAGCAGATACCGGCTATCTGCATTACCGAATCCCATTATCTCTAGATAGTATCAGCGTAAAACCTATCACGGCGTCCGCGCAATCGCCAACACTCACCAATACATTAGAAGAAATAAAAATCACTCGAGAACTCTTGCATGACTGCGAATGAATATATAAATCTACCACAAGCAGGTGTGGCAAAAAAAACGCTCGGGGCGGAAGTTTTTTATCTGGCGCCACTGCCAGTACCGACAGGCACAGCAGCTTTCAGCAGTAGACATTTACTTAGAAATATTACGGAAACATTCATAGACTTCGGCTCTGGAAATAGCACCCTAGAGTTCGGCACCAGGGCCCTTATCGGTTCAGTAATGGCAGTTATAATTCTATTCATCATAACTAGCATCCCGGTGACCTATACCGAAATCAAGTTCAACGATGAAAACTACTTAAAGCACCTTCTCGTCGTTTTGCTGAACCCATATTTCTGGGCATTCATTGCAGCGCTGACCTTGATTTACTCTTTCGTCTTCATTAAAGCTATTCGCAAACTTGTTAACGTTTCCCCAATCCGCTTCAACCGCCAACGCCGCGAAGTCGCCTATGTCGCCAAACGCGGTCAGCCGCCACGTTTCGTTCCGTGGGAAGAAGTCATTGCCTGCGTCAGCAGTGGCAAGGTCATAACGCAATATGGCACCCACAACAGTTTTTCGCTGATGATCGGCCTACGTGACTCTGACAGTGGCGATGTGGTGTGGATAACCGTGCCCACCGCATCGCTGATACTGGCGATCAGTGAGTGGGAAGCTATTCGCGGCTATATGGAAGAAGGGCTGAGCGCGGTATCGCAACCGATCAGCGAAGAGTACGAAGAAGGCACCGTCGCCTATTTCCAGCTGTGCCGTCAGGCTTATCGGGAAAATCACTGGTACGTGACCTATCTATTCGGCTTCATCCTGATCCAGTTCTGCAGCGGCTGGACCCTGCCCTGCCACATCGCCGCCTGGGTCGAGCGCTTGCCGAAAACCAGCTTCCCGAAAAGTGTCCTGGATTGGTCCAAACCGCTGCCGCCCGAACAATGGCAGAAGCCCAGTGCTGAATTAATCGAGCAGAGCAAGGCGGTGCGTATGAGTTTGCGTCAGGGTAAAAGCTTGTTTGATCACTTCCGCGAGCTAAACAAAACCTTCGTGGATGTCCAGCAAGTCGAAATCCCGAAGCGGGCAAATTCGTAACAACACGTTGCGACAGGTCAAGGTAAACGATAATCCCTCTTATTCGAAAAGGACGAGGCTGTTAAGCTTGCACGCCCCGATTTTGGGCTGGTTGCAGGATGTTTATGATTACGTCGCTTCGTCCGATCTTTGCTCTGCTCGCCGCCGTGGCGTTGAGTGGGTGCGATGACGCCCCGCGTTTTACCCAGGCGGAGCCGGGGGAAGCGTTGTCGGGTGGGGCGGCGACAGTGAACAAGGCTGATCGCAACGCGTTTTCGCTGCCTTCAGCCAATCTTTCGCCTGTGCGGCGGCTGGATTTCAGCGTCGGCAATAGCTTCTTTCGCAGCCCATGGGTGATTGCGCCTTCGACCACCACGGCCCGCGACGGCCTGGGCCCATTGTTCAATACCAACGCCTGCCAGAATTGCCACATCAAGGACGGCCGCGGCCATCCACCTGAAAACGGTGACAGCAATGCGGTGTCGATGCTAGTGCGGTTGTCGATACCCGATAATCCCATCCATGCCGAGTTGATTAAAACCGCCGGCATTTTGCCCGAGCCGACTTATGGCGGGCAGTTGCAGGATATGTCGATCCCTGGCGTTACACCGGAAGGCCGCGTGCGCGTTGAGTATGAGCCGCTGCCGGTGCATTTCCGGGACGGGACGCAAGTCGAACTGCGCAAACCAACCTTGAGCATCACGCAGTTGGGTTATGGCCCGATGCATCCTGAAACCCGCGCGTCAGCGCGTATCGCCCCGCCGATGATTGGCCTCGGATTGCTGGAGGCGATTCCTGATGCGGCGATTCTGGCCAATGCCGACCCGGACGATGCAGACGGCGATGGTATTTCCGGGCGTCCGAACTGGGTCTGGGACGACACTGCGCAGAGAGTCGCACTGGGCAAGTTTGGCTGGAAGGCCGGACAGCCCAACGTCAATCAACAAAACATTCACGCGTTCTCTGGTGATATGGGCCTGACCACCAGCCTGAGAATGTTTGATGACTGCACGCCCGCGCAAACTGACTGCCTTGCGGCGCCCGACGGCAATGGTCCGGACGGCGAGCCCGAGGTCAGCGACAACATTTTGCGACTGGTGCTGTTCTACACGCGCAATCTGGCCGTACCCGCTCGACGAGACGTTGAAAATCCGCAAGTGTTGGCTGGCAAGAATTTGTTCTATAAAGCTGGCTGCCAGCAATGCCATACGCCGCAGTTCAAGACCGCGCATGATGCCGCCGAGCCGGAGCTGGCCGATCAGGTGATCCGTCCTTACAGCGATTTGCTGCTGCACGACATGGGCGAAGAACTGGCTGACAATCGCACCGAATTTCAGGCTACAGGCCGCGAGTGGCGAACCCCACCGTTATGGGGGATTGGTCTGACACAAACAGTCAGCGGGCATACCCAGTTTCTGCATGATGGCCGCGCCCGCAATCTGCTCGAAGCAGTGCTCTGGCATGGCGGCGAAGCCCAGCCGGCACAACGACAAGTATTGGCATTCGATGCCGAGCAACGCGCAGCGCTGCTGGCATTCCTGAATTCGTTATGACTTCTTTCATTTAAAAATAAGGAGCCGGACATGTTCCGTCCCAAGTTGCTCTTCACCAGCCTTGCCGCTCTTGCTTTGGGTGCCTGCGCACCGGCCGATCCACAGGCGGTCACGTCGGCGTCCATCGCCAAGCAAGTGATCCTGCCGACGTACAGTCGCTGGGTCGATGCTGATCGGCAACTGGCGGTCAGCGCCCTCGCCTTCTGTCAGGGCAAGACTGATCTGGCCACCGCGCGCGCCGACTTCCTGCACGCGCAGAAGACCTGGGCCGAATTGCAGCCCTTGCTGATCGGCCCGCTGGCCGAGGGCAATCGCTCCTGGCAGGTGCAGTTCTGGCCGGACAAGAAAAACCTGGTCGGCCGTCAGGTCGAGCAACTGGTCACCGCGCAGCCGCAAATCAGCGCCGAAGCCTTGTCCAAATCCAGCGTTGTCGTGCAAGGCCTGTCGGCCTACGAATACATTCTGTTCGACGCCGAAATCGACATGGCCAACGCCGAGCAGAAAGCGCGTTACTGCCCGCTGCTGATGGCGATTGGCGAGCGCCAGAAAACCCTCGCGGAAGAAATCCTCAGTCGCTGGAACAGCAATGACGGCATGCTTGCCCAGTTGAGCAAATTCCCCAACCAGCGCTATGCCGATTCCCACGAAGCCATCGCCGAATTGCTGCGGGTTCAGGTCACCGCCCTGGACAGCCTGAAGAAAAAACTCGGCACGCCGTTGGGTCGTCAGACCAAAGGATTGCCGCAGCCTTTCCAGGCCGATGCATGGCGCAGCAAGTCATCGCTCAGCAGTCTGGAAGCCAGCCTGATCAGTGCTGAAACGGTGTGGGTCGGCGTTGATAATCACGGCCTGCGCGGTCTGTTGCCCGCCGAGCAGAAACCACTGGCCGACAAGATCGACGCTGCCTACGCTGCCAGTCGTAAACTGCTGACTGCGCTGAAGCCGCCGCTGGCTGATCTGCTGGCCAGCGAAGAAGGCCGCCAACAGCTCAACGCGTTCTACGACAGCCTCAACGTGGTCCATCGCCTGCATGAAGGCGAGCTGGCCAAGGCGCTGGGCATTCAACTGGGCTTCAACGCCAACGACGGCGATTGAGCGAGAGGATTTTGATGATGTTGCGACGCCAGGCTCTGGCCCTTGGAAGTCTGCTGCTCAGTGCTTGCACCTTGGGCGGCTGGACGCTGTTTCGCCAAAAAGGCAAAGACCCGCTGTTGCTGTCAGCTCGTGACGATGCCGATGGCCAGCATTACGCCGTGGGTTATCGACTGGATGGCAAACAGGTCTTCGCGACAAAGGTTGGCCAGCGCTGTCACGACATCATCAATCACCCGACGCTGAATCTGGCGTTGTTCGTGGCCCGTCGTCCCGGCACCGAAAGCTATTTGATCGATCTGCGGGATGGTCGTTTGTTGCAGACCATCACCTCGCAACCGAATCGACATTTCTATGGGCACGCCGTCATTCACAGCAGCGGTGAATGGCTGTATGCCACCGAAAACGACACCACCGATCCGGGCCGCGGCTTGTTAGGTGTGTACCGCTTTGAAGGCGAACGTTTGGTGCATGCCGGGGAAATTCCCACGCATGGCATCGGCCCGCATCAGGTGTCATGGATGCCCGATGGCGAAACTCTGGTGGTCGCCAACGGCGGCATACGCACCGAGGCCGAAAGCCGGGTCGAGATGAATCTGAACGCCATGGAGCCCAGCCTGGTGTTGATGCAGCGCGACGGCACCCTGCTGAGCAAGGAAACCCTCAGCCAATCGATGAACAGCGTGCGCCATATGGGCATTGCCAGCGATGGCACCATCGTCGCTGGCCAGCAATTCATGGGCGATGCTCACGAAAGCGCCGAGCTACTGGCAATCAAGCGCCCCGGCCAGCCGTTCCAGGCGTTTCCCGTGGCTGAGCAACAACTCGCTGCGATGGGCCATTACACCGCCAGCGTCGCGGTGCACAGCGAACTGCGACTGGTCGCGCTCACGGCGCCACGAGGCAACCGCTTCTTCATCTGGGACCTGGACAGCGGCGCAGTTCGCCTTGACGCGCCGCTGCCCGATTGCGCCGGCGTCGGCGCTGTTGCCGATGGTTTTGTGGTCACCTCGGGCCAGGGCCGCTGCCGTTTCTACGACTGCCGCCAGACCGAACTGCTGGCCAAACCACTGGATCTGCCAACGGGGTTTTGGGACAACCATTTGCATCTGGTTTAACAAGGAAAACGCATCCATCCTCGCTGACATAACCCGGGCAATGTTCCGGGTTTAAAGTAATATTGCGTGACATTTTTATCAGGCACTCCATGAGCCGCAGGATTAACGTGCTCGCCTGATTCACCTGTATTTGCAAGGAAGTGAATATGCTGCGTCGCCGTATGTTGATCATGCTGGGTGTGGTGCTGCTTGTCGTGTTGCTGCTGGCGGGCTACAAGGCCTTTTCTGTCTATCAACAAATCCAACAGTTCAGCGCGCCCAAGCCGGCGATCAGTGTGTCTGTCGCGACCGCCAGTGAACGTGCGTGGCAGAGCCGTCTGCCGGCCATCGGCACGCTCAAGGCGTTGCAGGGCGTTGACCTGAGTCTGGAGATCGCAGGTACGGTCAAGGCTTTGATGTTTGAGTCCGGGCAACAAGTCCACGTCGGCCAACCGTTACTTCAGCTGGACAGCGATGTGGAAAAAGCCCTGCTCGGCACTGCCGAGGCCGACCTTGGCCTGGCTCAGGTGGAACAGGGTCGTGGCAGCAAACTGGTAGGCGACCAGGCGATTTCCCGAGGCGACTTCGACAAGCTCGTGGCGCAGCTGAAAAAGGCCAGTGCCACCGTGGCGCAGTTGAACGCATCCCTGGCGAAGAAACGCATCCTGGCGCCGTTCAGCGGTACCATCGGCATTCGTCAGGTGGACGTCGGTGACTATCTGGCCAGTGGCACGGTCATCGCCACCTTGCAGGACTTGAGCCGTCTTTATCTCGACTTTTACGTGCCGGAACAGGCGCTGCCCAGTCTGACCGTGGGCCAGAAAGTACTGGTGAATGTTGCGGCTTATCCCAAGCAAAGTTTCGAGGCGACGCTCAGCGCGATCAATCCCAAGGTCGACGAAACCACTCGCAACCTGTTGGTGCGCGCCACGCTGCCCAATCCCGAAAACAAATTACTGCCTGGCATGTTCGCCGACCTGCAAGTCCTGTTGCCTGGGCCGAAGACGCAAATCGTGCTGCCGGAAAGCGCGATTACCTACACGCTCTATGGTAATTCGGTGTATGTCGTGGTGCCGAAGAAAAACGCCAAGGGCGAGCCGGAAAAAGACGCCAAGGGCGAAGCGCAGCTGGCTGTGGAGCGGCGTTTCGTGGAAACCGGCGAGCGGCGCGACGGGCTGGTGATTATCAGCAAAGGGATCAAGCCGGGCGAGCAAGTGGTCAGCGGTGGCCAGCTCAAACTCGATAACGGCGCCCATGTCGCGATCAGTGCCGACACCACGTTGCCAGCCGAACAGAACAGTCAGCCCCGCGCAGACTGATCAAGGAGTTCTTCATGGCTTTTACAGATCCGTTCATACGTCGTCCGGTGCTCGCCACGGTGATCAGCCTGCTGATCGTGTTGCTGGGCTTTCAGGCGTTCAGCAAGTTGACCATTCGCCAGTATCCGCAGATGGAAAACGCCCTGATCACGGTGACCACGGCGTACCCCGGCGCCAATGCCGAAACCATTCAGGGCTATATCACGCAACCTTTGCAGCAAAGTCTGGCAAGCGCGGAAGGCATTGACTACATGACGTCGGTCAGCCGGCAGAATTTCTCGATTGTTTCGATCTATGCGCGTATCGGCGCCGACAGCGACCGCTTGTTCACCGAGTTGCTGGCCAAGGGCAACGAGGTAAAGAACAAGCTGCCGCAGGATGCCGAGGACCCGGTGCTGAGCAAGGAAGCCGCGGACGCTTCGGCGCTGATGTACATCAGCTTCTACAGCTCTGAACTGAGCAATCCGCAAATCACCGATTATCTGTCCCGGGTGATCCAGCCAAAGCTGGCGACATTGCCGGGCATGGCCGAAGCGGAAATCCTCGGCAATCAGGTCTTTGCCATGCGGCTGTGGCTCGATCCGGTGCGTCTTGCAGGCTTTGGCCTCACGGCGGCGGATGTCACCGATGCGGTGCGGCGCTTCAACTTCCTTTCAGCAGCCGGTGAGGTCAAGGGCGAGTACGTCGTGACCAGCATCAACGCGACCACGGAACTGAAATCCGCCGAAGCCTTCGCCGCCATCCCGCTCAAGACCGACGGTGACCGGCGCGTGTTGCTGGGCGACGTGGCGCGGGTCGAGATGGGCGCGGAAAACTACGACACGGTCAGCTCGTTCGATGGCACGCCGTCGGTGTATATCGGGATCAAGGGCACGCCCAGTTCCAACCCGCTGGATGTGATCAAGGAAGTGCGGCGCATCATGCCGGAGCTGGAAAGCCAGCTGCCGCCGAGCCTCAAAGTCTCCATTGCCTACGACGCGACGCTGTTCATTCAGGCTTCGATCAACGAGGTGGTGAAAACCCTGATCGAAGCGGTGCTGATCGTAATTGTCGTGGTGTTCCTGTTTCTCGGCGCGTTGCGCTCGGTGCTGATCCCGGTGATCACCATTCCGCTGTCGATGATCGGCGTGCTGTTCTTCATGCAACTGATGGGCTACTCGATCAACCTGCTGACGCTGCTGGCCATGGTGCTGGCCATCGGTTTGGTGGTGGACGATGCGATTGTCGTGGTGGAGAACATCCATCGGCATATCGAGGAAGGCAAGACGCCACTGGATGCCGCGATTGAAGGCGCACGAGAGATCGCCATGCCGGTGGTTTCGATGACCATCACCCTCGCAGCGGTTTACGCGCCCATTGGCTTCCTGGAGGGGCTGACGGGCGCCCTGTTCAAGGAGTTCGCCTTGACGCTGGCTGGCGCGGTGGTGATTTCCGGCGTGGTCGCGCTGACCCTGTCGCCGATGATGTGCGCCCTGCTCCTGCGCCATGACGAAAACCCCAGCGGTCTGGCGCACAAGCTCGACCAGATTTTCGACCGGCTCAAGTCGCGCTACCGCAGCATGTTGCACGGCACACTGAATACACGCCCGGTGGTGCTGGTGTTTGCGGTGAGCGTGTTGTGCCTGATTCCAGTGTTGCTCAAATTCACCAAATCGGAACTGGCCCCGGATGAAGATCAGGGCATCATTTTCATGATGGCGACCTCGCCGCAGCCCACCAACCTGGACTACATCAATCGCTACACCGATCAGTTCATCCAGATCTTCAAGGAGTTTCCCGAATACTATTCGTCGTTCCAGATCAACGGTTTCAACGGCGTGCAAACCGGTGTCGGCGGCTTCCTGCTCAAGCCGTGGGACGAACGCAGTCGCACGCAGATGGAGATCCTGCCGGAGGTTCAGGCAAAGCTGGCGGGTATCAGTGGTTTGCAGATTTTCGGCTTCAACCTGCCATCGCTTCCGGGGACCGGTGAAGGTTTGCCGTTTCAGTTTGTGATCAATACGCCAAATGATTACCCAGCGTTGCTGCAAGTGGCCGAGCGCATCAAGGCGCGGGCCACGGAGTCCGGCAAGTTTGCCTTTCTGGACATCGATCTGGCCTTCGACAAACCGGAAGTGGTGGTTGATATCGACCGGGCCAAGGCCGCGCAGATGGGGGTTTCCATGGCGGATCTGGGCGGCACGCTCGCCACGCTGCTGGGCGAGGCGGAAATCAATCGCTTCACCATCGAAGGGCGTAGCTACAAAGTGATTGCCCAGGTTGAACGGCCCTATCGGGACAATCCGGGCTGGCTGAACAACTATTACGTGAAGAACAGCGACGGCAAGCTGCTGGCACTGTCCACCGTGATCAAAATCAGCGACCGCGCACGGCCGCGCCAGCTCAATCAATTCCAGCAGCTCAACTCGGCGATCATCCAGGGCTTCCCGATTGTCAGCATGGGCGAAGCCATCGAAACCATTCGCCAGATCGCCAGCGAAGAAGCCCCCGCAGGTTTTGCCTACGACTACGCAGGCGCGTCGCGGCAGTATGTGCAGGAAGGCAGCGCGCTATGGGTGACGTTCGCCCTGGCGCTGGCGATCATCTTTCTGGTGTTGGCGGCGCAATTCGAAAGTTTCCGTGACCCGCTGGTGATTCTCGTGACCGTGCCGCTGTCAATTTGCGGCGCCTTGATCCCGTTGTTCCTGGGGCTTTCGAGCATGAATATCTACACCCAGGTCGGGCTGGTGACCTTGATCGGCCTGATCAGCAAGCACGGGATTCTAATTGTGGAGTTCGCCAATCAGCTGCGACGCGACAAGGGTCTGTCGGCCAGGGAGGCGGTGGAAGAAGCGGCGGCCATCAGGCTGCGGCCAGTATTGATGACCACGGCGGCAATGGTCTTTGGCATGGTGCCGTTGATCCTGGCCACCGGCGCTGGCGCAGTGAGCCGCTTTGATATTGGCACCGTGATTGCCACGGGAATGTCAGTCGGGACGTTGTTTACGTTGTTCGTGCTGCCTTGCGTCTATACGTTTCTGGCGGCGCCGGACAAGAAAATCGCCGCACCGGCGGCACAGCCTGCGCGGTTGAACTGACAGATTGTCTAGCCCCGAAATAGGTTTACACCTATTTCAGTGTCGGAGTACGCGTTGCCTTTGTGGGAGAGGACGGGACAGATTCCCCAAAAAAGCCGCTCCCCCCAACCCCCGTTCGAACGGTAGGAAGGGACTTGTCCCCGAAGACGGTGGGACAGGCGGCGCTGCGTCAGACACACACAACAAGGCCCCGAAAACGGGGCCTCACCAGTCAGTTATGTTTTGCGTTGAATCTTAACGTTGCGGCCCTGAACCCTGGGCCAGGCCAAACATCAACAGCAGTAGATCGTGGTCTGGTTTTACGGTCTGCTCGACCTTGGCGACTCTGGGCAAAGGGCAATGCCCTTCACCATGTTGAGCACTCAAGATCTTCGTACCCGGCTGTTCCCAGGCGGCGAGAGCAACAGAAGCAACAGCCAACGCACCCACTACAAAAAGACCTCGAGCCAGTTCTAGCTTCATTACCCTAAACCTTTGATAGCGCTGCCAAACGCTGCTTCGTAAAAGTAGACCAGTTTCTGCCAGTCCGCAGGGCTGAATGACGAATGGCGACGCAGTTGTTTCATGTCGTGTTGGGCCGCAGCGTATGGGGTCAGGCGACGGCGGCACTTCTCCAGATCCAGCAGCGCGACTTCAGCCCTTGCCTCGGAACCTTCGCCAACGACCCGGACGAAGACGTGCTTGATGTAGATGCAGCTGTGTTGCCAACGGCCGCGGTGCATGCGCGCCAGATTGACTGCCAGTTCATGGAGCATTTGCTCGTGCAGCGCTTCACCGTAACGCTCGCGGCCACCGGCCGCATACCAGTTCTCGATTTCGTCGAAACCGTCCAGGGCGGCAGTCACCAACAGCGCACGCCACTCATTGTTTTCGTCACGCTCGGCACCACAAAAAATCATTTTCGGTACGTTCACGTTGAGCTGACGCAGGCCTTCCAGCGCGTCGCGCTCGCGCAGTACGGTAGGACGCCCGAAAGGATGCAGCCAACTGCGGTAGATGTGGCCCGTCTGGCGCTTGATGTAGATAAGCCGACCGTTTTCAGTCAGGACGCGCTGCACGCCGCTTTCACCACCGCGCCGGATGTTGGGCTCTTCTACCCATTCACCGCGCTGGTTCCAGAAATAGGCAAAGCGCTCGCCTTGGCCAACTGTCGATTCTGCTACACCTTCCACGCCCATCCTGTTACCTCTTGCGCAATAAATAGACACGCCACATGGCGTACATCGGCAGGAAATCCATCCGCTCCTGGATTCTGAAACCTGCCTGTTCGAATTCGGCTTCAACGGTTGCAACGGGTAACACAAAACGATTCTGGTAACCTTCCTGCCCGCTTTCGCGGCTGCGTTTTTGCTCGCTGCGCTTGCGTTTCCAGGCTTTGAAATTGCCATCGACCCAGAGGGAAATGATCACGCTGTCGCGGGTAACACGTTGA
This sequence comes from Pseudomonas sp. DSP3-2-3, assembly GCF_049898225.1. NCBI lineage: Bacteria > Pseudomonadati > Pseudomonadota > Gammaproteobacteria > Pseudomonadales > Pseudomonadaceae > Pseudomonas > Pseudomonas sp. DSP3-2-3. The sequence continues at coordinate 102,465 of NZ_JAFCXH010000008.1, forward strand.
AATTCACGCAATAGCGTCAATCGGTGGGCCGCGTCGCCCACATGGTGCAGCAGTCGCATGCAGAAAATACTGTCCACGGCATTGTCGGGCAGGTTGATCGCGAAGGCTGATGTCTGCAAAGGCTGTACCCGTTTCACCACTTCGGCGGGCTGGGCCTTGCAAGCGGTGCTGAGCATGTCAGCAGAATTGTCCGCGCCGATGATCACCCGGTTGGGCTTTTCCGCCAACAGCGGCCAGAAGCGACCGGCACCACAAGGCAGATCAAGCACCAGCCCAGGATCACCCGCCAGCTTCAGTGCTTTGCGTGCCAGCTGCTCATCGCGCCTGTGAGACAACCGTCGAGACATATTGTCCTGATGTTTCTGTAAATATTTTTGCGCATGTTGTTGATTGTATTTACGGGAAAACTCGAGCTCGATTCGCTTGCTCATGGTGGATCTCCTGCTTCTGATGGGGCCAACTTAGTCAGCCCAGCGTCATCGTCAGGTCATGTTTATGTGAAAAAAGCGTTACTTGGCCTGGGTAAATGTTTCCAGATTTTACAATGACTTAGAGATAGCCCGCCGCCACTATTTGTCACAATGACGGTTTTCTCATGGGTGAAACGACAACCGTAACGGCGGAGCAACACCTTGTTTCGTCGGAATTTATCTGGCTTTGAGGGTGACGCTGAATCGGCACCCGTTGGGATCCATCGGGCTCAGACTCACGGTCCAACCCTGGTTTTCGCAGATCCGCTGCACCAGCGACAAGCCCAGCCCGAGGCCTTCGCCGCGCTGCTCGTTGCCGCGCACAAAGGGTTCGAACATTGCCTCGCGCTTTTCTTCCGGAATGCCCACCCCGCTGTCCTCCACCATGAAGCCTTCGGCTTGTAACGTGAGGGTAATAAAACCACTGTCGGTGTAATGCAGGGCGTTGCGCAGCAGATTGCCCATGACGGCGTGCAAAAATGTGGCGTTATACACAGTTTCCGACGACTGGTCCGCTGCGGCCGGATGGAAATTAAGCGTCAGCCCTTTGCTCTCGATGGGACCACGCCACAACGCAATCAGCTGTTCAGCGACGCTGCACAGGCCTACTTTCGGCGTCATGGTCGCGTCTTCACGCTGAGTGCGGGCCAGCATCAGGAAAGTCTGCACGAGGTCGCGCATTTCTTCGCAGGCGCGAGCGATGCGCTCCACTTGAGCACGGGCGCGAGTATCCAGCGCAGGATTCTCAAGCAGCAGTTCACAGGAACTGGCCAGCACCATTAACGGCGTGCGCAATTCATGGCTCACATCGCTGGTGAACATACGTTCGCGAGTCAGGGCGCTGCGCAAGCGGCCCAGTGTTGCGTCGAACGCCACGGCCAGTTCACCCACTTCGTCCGCCGCATAATCCGGCGCCAGTGGTGGTGCCAGCCCGAGCAGTTGATCGCGGTGCCGGACTTGCCTGGCCAGGCGCACAACCGGCGCCATGACGCGCCGAGCCAGGACCCAGCCAAGAAACACAGCCAGGGCCAGTGCCAGCACGAACCCGACCAACACCACGGCAAACAGCACGCGCTCACGCTCTTCGAAATCGCTTTGATCCTGCAGCAGCACATAACGTCGACCGTCGACCACTTCGACCATCGCGTGATAAGACAGCGGCCCGCGAAACACCTCGTGAAATCCCGGTTCCAGATGGCGCAAGTCTTTAGGTACGTCGAAATCTCCCGGACCGCCGCTGAAATAGAACAGCTGGTCGGGCTCGGGCCTGTGGCTCCAGTCGCTGACGCTGTCCATCAACAGCAGGCGATTGAGATCACCGCCCAGACCTGAGGAAATCAGTTTTTCTTCGACCAGGTGTACCGTGGCGACGATGCCCATGGCGAAAGATCCCGCCACCAGTGCGCTCATCAGAGCAAAGGCAATGATGATCCGCTGGGCGAGGCTTTGCTTAAACTCCATCTCGGCCCTCGGCCAAGCGGTATCCGACACCATGCACGGTTTGCAACAGCGGTTTGGCAAACGGCTTGTCGATCACCTGACGCAACTGGTGAACGTGGCTGCGCAGACTATCACTGTCCGGGCAATCATCGCCCCACAGGGCTTCTTCGAGAATCTCGCGGCGCAACACGTGCGGGCTTTTCTGCATCAGTACCGCGAGCAGTTTCAGCCCCACCGGGTTGAGCTTGAGCAGGCGCCCTTCGCGGGTGACTTCCAGGGTATCCAGGTCGTAGATCAGATCGGCGACTTGCAAGGTGCGTCGACCGCCACCCTGGGCACGGCGCAACACCGCTTCAATACGCGCGGCAAGCTCGGACAATGCAAATGGCTTGAGCAGGTAATCGTCGGCGCCGGAGCGGAAGCCCTGGAGGCGGTCGTCCAGCTGATCACGAGCGGTCAACATGATGACCGGCGTGTCGCGTCGGGCGTCTTCGCGCAGGCGTTTGCACAAGGTATAGCCGTCAATGCCAGGCAACATGATGTCGAGTACGATCAGGTCGTAATGTTCGGTTGCCGCCAGATGCAGTCCGGAAAGGCCATCCTGTGCACAATCGACCGTATAGCCCTTCATGCCCAGGTAGTCCGCGAGGTTGGCAAGGATGTCGCGGTTGTCTTCAACGAGCAGAATTCGCATGGTGCACCTCTCCGTATGCAATAAGGCTGGCGCAGCTTAAGGCCAAGTCAGTCATAGAACCAGCGTCGAATGGCTTAACGTTTTTTTCACCAGCGGTTCACGGGTTAACGACAGCCTGGAAACCAGACTAGTCGCACCTCTGCCTATTGCGCGAGGTTTCCCTTCTGCTGATCTGGATCCGACATGTCGAGAGTTTCCATCCTGCCTTACTCGCGCCCGCTCAACTTATGGATAGGCCTGGGCATTCCTGCACTAACCGCCCTGGTTCTGATTCTGCTGGAACTGACGGACCTGGATATGGGCATCGCCAAGCTGGCCTATGACCCGGCTGCGGGCGACTTCATCGGCAGACATAGCTATTTCCTCGAAAACGTCATGCATGACTGGGCCAAGAATGCAGTGATTGCCGCAGGGCTGTTGGCGCTGGTCGCGTTCATCGCATCGTTCAAGGTCAAGCGCTTGATGCCATGGCGTCGGGAGTTGGGGTGTCTGGTACTGTCTATGGCGCTGTCGACCAGCTTCGTCACGCCGGTCAAAGTGCTGACCTCGGTGCAATGCCCGTGGAGCCTGACCGAGTTTGGCGGCAAGGAAACCTACAGCGAATTGCTCAGCCCGCGTCCCGAGACTGACAAACCGGGGCGTTGCTGGCCCGGCGGCCATGCGGCGACCGGCTTTACCCTGTTTGCGCTGTTCTTCATGTTCCGTGACCGCCGCCCGCGGTTGGCAAAAGCGGGGCTGATCTTTGCCTTAGGGCTTGGAATCGCCTTTTCCGTCGGGCGAATGCTGCAAGGTGCGCACTTCTTCTCGCATAACGTGTGGACAGCGGTGTTCTGCTGGCTGATCTGTCTGGGGTCGTATTACGCGGTCTTGTACCGGCCAGTGCCAAAACTGGCGCGGGTGGTTGGAGCGGAGCGGGCTGAAGGCGCATAAATAAATTTCGTGGGAGCATTCGGAGGTAACGACGGCCGCGATAGCGGTGTGTCAGACACACCGCGTTATCGGTCTTCGCGGGCAAGCCTCGCTCCAACAGATCTACGCAACATTCGCGATAGGACGTACAGCCTATGCATTTGCATCTACTGGAATGCCGTCTTCCCGGACAAATCCGGTCCCACAAAATCAGCGCGATCTAGTGGGACCGGATTTGTCCGGGAAGGCGTCGGTTCAGACATTACTTGTGCGGCGCGTGGCGGTTGCCCTCAGACATAGAGTCTCCAACGGAGCTATGAAGCCAACCCATAAAAAAACCCCGCACAAGGCGGGGTTTTTTTGGGGTGTTGCTTTGGGGGTAAAGCTGGCTTACATCATGCCGCCCATACCACCCATGCCGCCCATATCCGGCATGCCGCCGCCAGACGACTTACCGTCGTCTGCCACTTCAGCGATCATCGCTTCGGTGGTGATCATCAGGCTGGCGATCGAGGACGCAGCCTGCAGAGCAGAGCGAGTCACTTTAGTCGGGTCAAGGATACCCATTTCGATCATGTCGCCGTACAGGCCGGTAGCAGCGTTGTAACCGAAGTCACCCGAACCCTGCTTGACCTTGTCGACAACCACGCTTGGCTCGTCGCCGGAGTTGGCAACGATCTGGCGCAGTGGAGCTTCTACAGCGCGACGCAGCAGAGCGATACCGACGTCCTGATCGGCGTTGTCGCCTTTCAGACCTTCGATTGCCTGCAGCGAGCGAACCAGAGCCACGCCACCGCCAGGTACCACGCCTTCTTCAACGGCTGCACGAGTTGCGTGCAGGGCGTCTTCAACGCGGGCTTTCTTCTCTTTCATTTCAACTTCGGAACCAGCGCCGACTTTGATGACTGCAACGCCGCCGGACAGCTTGGCCAGACGCTCTTGCAGTTTTTCTTTGTCGTAGTCCGAAGTGGTGTCACCGATTTGCTGGCGGATCTGAGCGATGCGCGAGTCGATGTCGGTTTTAACGCCGGCGCCGTCGATGATGGTGGTGTTTTCTTTGTTCAGCACAACGCGCTTGGCATTACCCAGGTGTTCCAGGGTAGTGGTTTCCAGGCTCAGGCCGATTTCTTCGGAGATTACGGTACCGCCGGTCAGGACAGCGATGTCCTGCAGCATGGCCTTGCGACGGTCGCCGAAGCCAGGGGCTTTGACGGCTGCAACTTTCACGATGCCGCGCATGTTGTTCACAACCAGAGTCGCCAGGGCTTCGCCTTCAACGTCTTCGGCAACGATCAACAGCGGACGGCCAGCTTTGGCCACTGCTTCCAGAACTGGCAGCATTTCGCGGATGTTGGAGATTTTTTTGTCGACCAGCAGGATCAGCGGGCCATCAAGCTCGGCAACCATGGTGTCCGGCTTGTTGATGAAGTACGGGGACAGGTAGCCACGGTCGAACTGCATGCCTTCTACTACAGACAATTCGTTTTCCAGACCCGAACCTTCTTCAACGGTGATAACGCCGTCTTTGGTCACTTTTTCCATGGCTTCAGCAATGATGTCGCCGATGGAATTGTCGGAGTTGGCCGAGATAGTACCGACCTGGGCGATTGCCTTGGTGTCGGTGCAAGGCTTGGACAGCAGTTTCAGCTGAGCAACGATGGCGATGGTCGCCTTGTCGATGCCGCGCTTGAGGTCCATCGGGTTCATGCCGGCAGCGACGGCTTTCAGGCCTTCGTTAACGATGGCTTGAGCCAGAACGGTGGCAGTCGTAGTACCGTCACCAGCGTCATCGTTGGCACGGGAAGCAACGTCTTTGACCAACTGCGCGCCCATGTTTTCGAAACGGTCTTTCAGTTCGATTTCTTTAGCAACCGAAACGCCGTCCTTGGTGATCAGAGGAGCGCCGAAGCTCTTCTCGATGATGACGTTACGGCCTTTTGGACCCAGAGTTGCTTTTACTGCGTCAGCCAGGACGTTTACACCGGCGAGCATTTTTTTCCGGCCAGCGTCGCCGAATTTAACTTCTTTAGCAGCCATGATCGATATTCCTTAAATACTTAGTAGTAACGGAAGGTAGCGGGAGGACTCAGGCTTCGACGACCGCGAGAATTTCGTTCTCGCTCATCACCAGCAGGTCTTCGCCATCAACTTTCACAGTGTTGCTGCCGGAGTACGGGCCAAACACTACTTTGTCACCCACTTTCACGGCCAGCGCACGCACTTCACCGTTGTCCAGCACGCGGCCGGTACCCACAGCGAGGATCTCGCCACGGTTTGGCTTTTCAGCAGCCGAACCCGGCAGAACAATACCGCCAGCAGTTTTCGATTCTTCTTCGCTGCGACGGATTACGACGCGGTCATGCAGAGGACGAAGCTTCATTGTCGATCTCCTAATTATGGTTTTTAAACGGCCGGTGACGACACCAGCGGGCTAGAACATCCGGCGTTGCCGGTTACGGTTCGCAAGCGAACCGCAGAATACGGTCTGGCAATCGAGCCAGAAACCTTGCGGTGACCCATACATAAGGGCGGGCAAGGTGATTACAAGGCTTGGGGGATAATTTTTTTGCTTGAGCGCGACACTTGCCAAAACCGATGTGACACCCGCAGGTGCCACATTCATTGAGCCGCAGACGTTTTTTATTTGTCGCGATGCTCAAACTCGCCTTCGATCACGTCCGGCTCGCGAGTCGGCGGATGAATCGCACCGGGACGGCTCGGACCGTTGCTGGTCGGCATGTCTTCGCTGAACGCACGTTGACGAATAGCCTGTTCCTCGGCACGGCGGCGCAGTTTGTTGACCAGCACGCGACGCGTCACCGGCAGCAGGCAGATCACGCCCAAAATGTCGCTGATGAAACCCGGCAACAGCAGCAGACCGCCGCCGACCGCAATCATCAGGCCTTCCATCATTTGCTGTGCAGGCAGCTCACCGCGCGACAGGGCTTCACGCGCCCGCAGTGCAGTGGCGAACCCGGCCACGCGAATGACAAAAATACCGAGCATGGACGTCGCCACGACCAGCAGGAACGTCGGCAGGAAGCCGATGGACATGGCTACCCGAACCAGAACAAACAGCTCAAGCACCGGAAATAGTAGAAAGAGCAGCAAAAAAACACGCATCAAATGACTTCCTCAACGCAAGAATGCCTTGCAGTAGACCTTAAGTGACGTCGCAAATACGTGAATTCAAGCGTCCTGCACGTCACGGACCGGCCATTTTTCGGCGTGAGCCAGCTTAACCAAGGCTTCGCGCACTTGTGTCGGCGTATTACAGGGTTCTGCAAAGGGCAACCAGTATAGGCCCTGGCCAATACGCAGGTGCATTCCTTCACTGTCGACGCCAGCCATTTGCGCCGGCTCGCTCTGGGGCAACCCAGCGAGTTGTACGTAGTGCGCGATGGCCTTGGCGTGATCTTCATTCATGTGTTCGACCATGCTGGTTTCCGCAGCGCCGGCGAAGGGATTCGCCAGCGCGACGTTATCGAGCCAGTGAATCGCGCCAAAACCGCCGATGAAGCGATAGCGCACCGGAGCCAGCACCCAGAAATCGAAGTCATGGGCGGTGTGATAACTGCGCGATTCGGGGAAATAGCGGTAATAACGCTGGGCGGCGGCTTCAACGGCAGTGGCTTCGACGAGCTTCTCGGCTTCGGCCATGACCGTGACGCGCCCGGTCGCCTGAACATCTATCGCCTCACGCTCGCCGACCAGCAACGAACACTTCGGGTCCAGCCCCAGGTTATGCGTGTGTTGCGCGATTCGGCTGATCAGAATCAGCGGCCTGCCCTGCCCGTCCAGGCAATACGGCACGGAGGAACCAAACGGGAAACCCGGCATGGACTTGGAGTGGGTCGACAGAACCCCTCGGTATTCCTTGAGCAGCAGTTCTCGTGCTTGCTTGGCGGCCTTGATGCTCATTCTTTGACTCCCGGGAACCATTGTCAGTAAATTCTGGGAGCCAGAATAACAATGGCCTGCGCAATGGGCACGGGGAAACAACTATTGCGGCGAGGAAGAGACGGGGGGCGAACCAAGATTTCGTTGGGTCCACCGCCTTTATCCGAGGCAGTGATTTACCAGGTCACACCAAACCCCGCGGTGTAACGGGTCTTATCAAGATCGCCATCGCTGGAGCCGCTGATTACATCTTTCTCGGCCTTGAGGTTCAGCGACGCCCAGTCGGTGACTTTGTAGCGCAGGCCGACTTCGGCTTCCAGGCTGTAATCAGCCACACCGCTGATTGGCTTGCCCAGTTCACCGTTGGTGAAGAATTCGACTTTTTTGCCGATCAGGAAGCGGTTGTAGTCCCAGGTACCGGCCACGGAGTAGAAGTTGTCCTTCTCGCCGTTGGAGTATTCGAAGTCGGTACGGTTGACCAATGCGCCCAGCTTGAACGCACCCAACTCATCGTCCCAGAACTGATAGCCAGGACCGGTACCGACTGTGCGCTGCCGGGAGAGGTCTTCGATCTTGTCGCGTTTGTAGTTGACGCGACCATCCCAGAACCATTTTTCGGTCAGGAAGCGGTCGATGGAGTATTCGGCGCTCCAGTTGTCGGTGGTCGTCAGCTCATCGGTGCTTTCGCGGTTGTACTCGCCTTTGGCGTTATGCCGCCATTGGCCGTGACGCGCGGAGGTCTTGAACGCCACGTTGTAGTCGTCGGTGTCGTTCTCGGCGCGCTGAAAATCCAGCGCGGCGTCGATGTTGCCCTTCCAGACCAGGTCGGTAACGATTGGTTTGGGTTTCATGATCTGCTGGATGCTGGCCAACTCGACGGTCTTCGGCGCTTCGCCATTGAGCAGCGTGACCTTGCCATCATCGGACGCTTGCAGCGACTTGGCGACTTCACCCTGATACTGGTCTTGCTTGACCAGCAGTTTCTGATCGCTTTCGAGGGTCTTGACCTGTTTCCAGTCCAGAGGGATCGCACCGGCGTAGGGGGTGTCGATCACCAGCTTGCCGCCGTCGAAAACCTTGATGGTCCCGGTCAGCTTGTCGCCGTTCTTCAACCAGACGGTATCAGCGAGCAAGGGGGTGGAAACGCAGGCAACAGCGAGGCACAACAGAGTTCTGTTCAACATAAGCAACGACTAGGCTCAGTAAGCGGAAAATCGGGCATCATCCAGAGAATGACGTCAAGGCAATCGAAGACCGCCGCGGGCATAGCAATCACAGACCATCGGATTATTCCGTAGTTCCGCAGCGCGGTTTATACACGCAAATAAACAGGAATAAATGCTTGATCGAAAAAGCATCGGTAAATGACGACCCTTCAGGGCTATCTGCGGCAGATGCGCGACGAACGGCGCTCTACATCACCCTGAATCAGGTGCCGTCGGGCAAAGTTGTCAGCTATGGCCAATTGGCAGACCTGGCAGGACTGGGGCGCGCAGCGCGCTGGGTCGGGCGCACACTGAGCCAGTTGCCTGAAGGCAGTTCGCTACCTTGGCATCGAGTGATTGCCGCTGGTGGACGCATCAGCCTGCCGGTGGGCAGCGTCTCAGGCGACGAACAGCGGGCCCGTCTGCGCGCCGAAGGCATTACCGTTCAGAACAATCGGGTAGATATGCGGCGTCATGGCTGGCGTCCGATAGAGCACAGCGGTTAGAGTGCGCCCTTTGTTTTCGTAACCTGAGGCAGATTCCAGCCCATGCCCCGTAAAACCTGGCGCGCCGCGCTCGCCGCATATGCCAGCCCCTCGACATTAGTACTGCTGTTGCTCGGTTTCGCTGCGGGCATGCCTTACATGCTGGTCTTCTCTACCCTGTCGGTCTGGTTGCGTGAAGCGGGCGTTGCTCGCGAAACCATCGGTTATGCAAGCCTCATCGGCCTGGCCTATGCCTTTAAGTGGGTATGGTCGCCGCTGCTCGATCAATGGCGCCTGCCACTGTTGGGCAAGCTGGGACGCCGCCGTTCCTGGCTGGTGCTGTCGCAATCGCTGGTGATACTCGGCCTGATCGGCATGGGTTTCTGCGACCCGCAGCAGCACTTGTCCTGGCTGATCGCGATTGCCGTGGTTGTGGCCTTCTCTTCAGCGACTCAGGACATCGCCATCGATGCCTATCGCCTGGAGATTGCCGACGACACGCAGCAGGCCGCGCTGGCCGCCAGCTACATGTCCGGCTATCGGGTCGCGGCGCTGCTCGCCACGGCGGGTGCGTTGTATTTCGCTGAAGGCTTCGGCTCCACCGGTTTCGCTTACAAGCATTCGGCCTGGACCGGCACTTATGTGCTGTTCGGCCTGCTGATGCTGCCGGCGCTGATCACTACGCTGGTCATGCGTGAGCCCGCCGTGCCGCTGCGCACGCAATTGTCGGCCGCTCGCTACGGCTTCACTCATCAACTGGCGTCGGTGTTTGTGCTGATCATTCTGCTGGTGTCGGTGCCGGCGATGTTCACCCAGCTCTACAACACGGATTTCGCCAGCGTGCTGTTCAACGGCACCAGCTGGATGGACCTGCTGCTGGAAGACCGGGCGTTCCTGCGCTCCATTCTCTACATCATCCTGACCACTGCTTGCCTGTCGTCCTTTGGCCGCAAGGGCCTGGCGCCAGTGCTGACCCCGATCAACGACTTCATCCTGCGCTATCGCTGGCAGGCGTTCCTGCTGCTGGGCCTGATCGCCACGTATCGCATGTCCGACACGGTGATGGGCGTAATGGCCAACGTGTTCTACATCGACCAGGGCTTCACCAAGGACCAGATCGCCAGCGTCAGCAAGATCTTCGGGCTGATCATGACGTTGCTCGGCGCCGGTTTCGGCGGGCTGCTGATTGTGCGTTTCGGGATCCTGCCGATCCTGTTCATCGGCGGCATGACGTCAGCGGCGACCAACCTGCTGTTCCTGATGCTCGCCGACATGGGCCCGAACCTGCAGATGCTGATCCTGACCATCTCGCTGGATAACTTCAGCTCAGGATTGGCGACTTCGGCGTTCGTGGCCTACCTGTCGAGCCTGACCAACCTCAAGTTCTCGGCGACGCAATACGCGCTGCTCAGCTCGATCATGCTGCTGTTGCCGCGTTTGATTGGTGGTTATTCAGGGGTGATGGTGGAGAAGTTCGGCTATCACAACTTCTTCCTGATCACGACGCTGCTGGGCGTGCCGACGCTGCTGATGATCATCTTGCAGTGGAGCAAAGAGGTGCGTCAGACCAGGGCGGCCGAAGCGCTTGAAGGGGCGGAAAAGCCTGCGAGTGAATAAACCTGTCGAGACAGACCTGGAACGGTGGGACCGGCTTTAGCCGGGAAGGCTGGATCAGTTTCGATACACATGCATCGGACCTATCGGCCATTTCCCGGCTGAAGCCGGTCCCACACAGTCTGCACTGGGGCCTGTTTACACTTGCGGCGCTGATTCCTGCACAACACGAATCACCCGTTGCGGGAACGGGATGTCGATGTTGGCGGCGCGCAAGCGGTCACGTGCTTCGGCATTGAAGCGGTTCGACACGTCGCCGAAATCGCCGGTCTTGGTCCAGACCCGCAACGACACAGTGATCGAACTGTCGCCCAGCGTAGCCACCACGGCCTGCGGCGCCGGGTCCTGCAGCACGCGCGGATCGTCGGCCATTTCCAGCAACACTTGCATGGCCTGCTTCAGATCCGCCTCGTAATCCACACCCACATCGAAGGTAATCTTGCGGGTTGGCTGACGGTTGGTGTTGGTAATGATGCCGTTGGACAGATTGCCGTTGGGCAGGATCACCGTCTTGTTGTCACCGGTACGCAGCACCGTATGGAAAATCTGGATGGTGTCGACCGTGCCGGACACGCCTTGAGCCTCGATCCAGTCGCCGATGCGAAACGGGCGAAACAGCAGAATCAGCACGCCGCCTGCGAAATTCGCCAGACTGCCCTGCAAGGCCAGACCAATTGCCAGACCCGCAGCACCGATAGCGGCGACGAACGAGGTGGTTTCCACGCCAATCATCGAAGCAACGCTGACGATCAGCAAAATCTTCAGAATGATGTTGGCCAGGCTGCTGATGAAACCCTGCAACGCCAGGTCGGCATTGCGCAAAGCCAGCAATGCACCCACTTTGGTGGTCAGCCGGTTGATCAGCCACCAGCCGATGGTCAGCGTAACCAGGGCCAGCAGCACGCGGCTGCCGTACTCCATGATCATCGGAATCCACGCCTGGGACGCTTTGACCAAGTGGTCGACTTCGGTATTCAAATCCATCTATTGCTCCTTACCTGTCGCGAAAAAAACTCAGGCCTCGGACGCCTGAAAACACGCTGGGTCCTGGCCTCCGAGACCGCAAGATCAATCGCGGAAGTTGTTGAACTGCAGCGGCATGCCGAATTCGTGGGCGCGCAGCACGGCCATGGCTTCCTGCAAGTCATCGCGTTTCTTGCCGGTGACGCGGACTTGCTCGCCTTGAATGGCAGCCTGAACCTTGAGTTTGGCTTCTTTGATATGCGCGACGATTTTCTTCGCCAGCTCTTTATCGATACCTTCCTTGAGCTCGGCGTCCTGCTTCATCAATTTACCGGACGCAAACGCGTCTTTGACTTCAAGGCACTTGACGTCGATCTTGCGCTTGACCAGGCACAGCTTGAGGATTTCGATCATGGCTTCAAGCTGGAACTCCGCCTCGGCGGTCAGACTGACTGTCAGGTCCTTTTCCTTGAATTCGAATTCGCCTTTGCCTTTCAAGTCGTAGCGACGGTCCAGCTCTTTGATGGCGTTGTCGACGGCATTAGTGACTTCGTGTTTATCCAGTTCGGACACTACGTCGAACGAGGGCATGTAATTTCTCCAGAAATAGGTGTTATCTAAATATTGACGTGATGAAAGCCGGGTCATTATAACGAGACTTTCCCGCGTTCACTGCGAGCCTTCCATGTCGACTGCCGTTTTTCCCTGGTTACTCCGCTTCATTTGCCCTTCAGTGATCGGCTGATGGCGGTTACCTGGCATGTTCTGGGCGCGGGCAGCCTCGGCAGTCTGTGGGCGGCGCGGCTGGCGCGAGCGGGTTTGCCGGTAAAACTTGTCCTGCGCAACGCCGAGCGGCTGGCGGCGTATGAGGCCAACGGTGCCGTTATCACGCTGGTTGAGCACGGCGTCGAGCAGCGCGTGCCGGTCAGCGCGCAGATTGTTGAAAGCCCCGAACCGATCGAGCGTCTGCTGGTTGCCTGCAAAGCTTATGACGCAGAACAGGCGGTCGCGAATCTGTTGCCCCGGCTGAGCCCGAATGCAGAGTTGATCCTGCTGCAAAACGGCCTGGGCAGTCAGGATGCCGTGGCCGCCAAGGCGCCGCACGCCCGCTGTATTTTTGCCTCCAGCACCGAAGGTGCCTTTCGCGAGCAGGATTGGCGGGTGGTCTTCGCTGGTCACGGGTTTACCTGGCTGGGCGATCCGCGCAATGCAGCACCGCCGTCATGGCTGCCGGACCTGCACAGCAGCGGCATCCCCTATGAATGGACGCCGGATATTCTCACCCGCCTGTGGCGCAAGCTGGCGCTCAATTGTGCAATCAACCCGCTGACCGTGCTGCATGACTGCCGCAATGGCGGTCTGCAGCAACATCCCTGCGAGGTCGCGACGCTGTGCAGTGAACTCGACGCGTTGCTCGCCTGCTGCGGCCAGCCGGCGGCGGCGCTGGAACTGCACAGTGAAGTCCAGCGCGTGATCCAGGCCACGGCGGCCAATTACTCATCGATGCTTCAAGACGTGACGCAAGGCCGCCGCACCGAGATCAGCTATCTGCTGGGTTATGCGTGCGCCGCAGCCATCCGCCATCGCTGCCCGGTGCCGCATTTGACCCAGTTACAGGAGCGGCTGGTTCAGCATCTCGCCGCACGCGGTTTGCGCACCGATTAGGCCAGGGTTTGCAATGGCCAAGCGCCGCGCTACCCTGCCCTTTCATCATTAGCCTGTGACTCGCCTCATGCCATTGCGCCAGCGCCTGGAAAATCTACCGGTAGGTCAAAAGATCCTCGCCGCCTTGCTGGTTCTGCTGACCACCGTATTGTTGGTCGCCAACCTGACGTTCATCAGCGCGGCCTATTACATTTCCCAGGAAGCCATGGCGCCACAGGCGCTGCAAACCATCGGTCGGTTGATCAGCAACCCGAATCTGGCGCAACAAGCGCTCAGGTCGCCGAGCAACGCCCAAGCGTTACTGCGGGAACTGAAAAATTATGGCCCGCTGCGCGCTGCGGCGCTGTACGACAACAACGGCGAGCGCCTGGGGCAATTGCAGCAGGGCGACAAACTCAAGCTGCCTGAACGCTTCGATCACGTTGAAAACTGGCGGATAACGGAGTTTCGCAGCACCCAGGTTATTCCCGTGCCCAAGACCGGTCAGGCGCCCGGGCATTTGTTGCTGGTGGCCAGCAGCGAACTGCCAGCGGCGTTTTATACCGGCACACTCACTGCGAGCCTTGGCATCCTGGCGTTCAGCATCCTGCTCTGGCTGGTCATTGCCCGGCAGATCCGCCGCCTGATTACCGAACCCATTTATCAGCTCGAAGAATTGTCACGCCAGGTTACCCGCGAAGAAAACTACGCACTGCGCGCCGAGCCCGGCAACAAAGACGAAATCGGCAGCCTGGCCGAAGCGTTCAACACCATGCTGTCGCGTATCGAGGCTCGCGAGCAGCAGCTCAAACGCGCCCGTGACGACTCACAGGAAGCCTACGATCAGGCGCAAGGGCTGGCCGAAGAAACCCGTCACACCAACCGCAAGCTGGAACTCGAAGTGCAGGTGCGCAGCAAGATCGAGAAGAAGCTCACCGGTTTTCAGAATTACCTCAACAGCATTATCGACTCGATGCCTTCGGCGTTGATTGCCCTGGACGAGCAGCTGTACGTCACGCAGTGGAATCAGGAGGCCAGCGCCTTGTCCGGCACGCCGCTGGACGAGGCGCTGAATCAGCCGATATTCCTCGCCTTCCCGCCCATGAAAGCGTTTCTGCCGCAGCTCAAGTTGACCGTCGAACGGCACAGTGTCACCAAGATCGAACGGGTGACCTGGATCAAGGACGAAGAGCGACGCCACTATGCCCTGACGTTTTACCCGTTGACCGGCGGTGCCGGACGTGGCGTGGTGATCCGCATCGATGACATCACCCAGCGCCTGTCGCTGGAGGAAATGATGGTGCAGTCCGAGAAGATGCTGTCCGTAGGCGGTCTGGCAGCGGGCATGGCCCACGAGATCAACAACCCGCTGGGCGCGATCCTGCATAACGTGCAGAACATTCGGCGACGTCTTTCCCCGGACTTGCCAAAAAACCTGGAACAGGCCGAAGTCGAGGGCATCGAGCTGGACAAGGTCAATCGTTACCTCGATAGCCGGGAAGTGCCGCAATTGCTCGACGGTATCCAGCAGGCCGGGGCCCGTGCGGCGAAGATCGTCAGCCACATGCTCAGCTTCAGCCGCCTCAGCAATCGGCAGATGACGGCATGCGATTTACCGGCATTGATTGATCAAGCGCTGGAGATCGCCAGCAACGATTTTGACCTGACCATCGGCTTCGACTTCAAGGGCCAGGCGATCATTCGCCAGTTCGATCCGCAGCTTGGCCCGGTGCCGGCCATCCCGAATGAACTGGAACAGGTCCTGCTCAATCTGCTGAAGAACGCTGCACAGGCGATTCATCAGCGCCCGGACGACGCCGAACCGGGGCGAATCATCCTGCGCACGAAACTCAATCCACCGTGGGCGGAAATCCAGGTGGAAGACAACGGCGTCGGCATGTCCGAGAACGTGCGCAAGCGCACTTTCGAGCCGTTCTTCACCACCAAGGAGATCGGCCAGGGCACCGGGCTCGGGCTGTCGGTGTCGTATTTCATCATCACCAATAACCACAAAGGCCAGATGGAGGTGCATTCCTCGGTCGGCAACGGGACGTGCTTTACCTTGCGACTGCCCTTGCAGGGCAGCCAGGTCAGCGTGCCGGAAGCGGTGATCTCGCCGCTATAAAGGAGTAACAAACATGGGCTTTCGTTTATCGAAGATTTACACACGCACCGGCGATACAGGCGAAACCGGCCTGGGCGACGGCCGTCGCGTGCCAAAGGATCATCCGCGGATCGAAGCCATCGGCGAGGTCGACACGCTCAACAGCCAGTTGGGTTTGCTGCTGGCCTGGTTGATTGAGGAAGCGCGGGTAAAGCCTGGCTTGAATGAAGTGATCGAAGTGCTGACACCTTGCCAGCACCGCCTGTTCGACCTCGGCGGTGAACTGGCCATGCCCGCCTATCAAGCGCTGAATCAGGCAGAGATCGACAAGCTTGAAGCCGCGATTGATCTTTGGAATGAAGAACTGGGTCCGCTGGAAAACTTCATCCTGCCCGGCGGCTCTGCGCTCATTGCCCAGGCCCACGTGTGCCGCAGCGTCGCGCGCAGTGCCGAACGTCGCTGTCAGCATCTCAACGCAGTGGAGCCATTGGCGGGCGTCGGGCTGGCGTATATCAACCGGCTGTCAGACCTGCTGTTCGTCGCCGCACGAATGATCGCCAAGCGGCAGGGCATTGCGGAGATATTGTGGGAGGCGGCGAAGAAGCCGTGAACCAACTTTCAGCAGGAGCGAAACTGTGGGAGCGAGCTTGCTCGCGAAGGCTGCTTATCAGGCGCTAAATCTCTATCGCCTGAACTGGCCTATTCGCGAGCAAGCTCGCTCCCACAATGTGTATGTTTCACTGATCCGCAGGCCAGAACGCCCTGATCCCCGCCACACCTTGCGCGCCGCTTTCCCACGCACGTTGCCGTTCATCGGGCCCGACGCCGCCCAGCAGGTAAACCGGCTTGCTGAAACCGGCAATCAACTGACTTGCCTGTTCCCAGCCCAGCGGCTCGGCATCCGGATGTGTCTGCGTCGCTTGAACAGGCGACAGGGTGACGAAATCGACGTCCATCTGCTCGGCAAGGCTCAATTCCTCGGCGTTATGGCAGGACGCCGCCAGCCAGCGTTCTTTGGGGAACGGACGGCCGCGACTGGCCAGCTTGCGCAATTGCGCCGACGTCAGGTGCCAACCCGCAGACGGAAAGTCCCCCAGCCACTCCAGCGGCCCTTTGAGCATCAGTTGCGCCTTGCCAGCACACAAACCCACGGCGTCTACCGCGAGATCGCGATACTGCGGGTCGTAGCCGTTGGGAGCGCGCAGCTGAACCAGCTTGATGCCGCCGGCAATGGCCTTGCGCAGGCCGCGCAGTAATTCCGGAGTTTCCAGCTCGCCCGGCGTGATCAAATACTCACCCGGCAAGCGTGCTGCGGCGACGATGGGTTGATTGGCCGCCGGGAATTCATACTGAGCCAGTTCGCGATTCGACACCCAGGCCAATGGCTGACCTTCGACACCATGCGGCTCACCGCTGAACGCTGCAACTTCCCAGACATCCAGCAACACCTGCTTATCCGGGTAATCGTGCTGAATCTTGATCAGCGGACGTGCCTGCGTGACGACAATGCCCAGTTCTTCCTGTAGCTCGCGAGCCAGCGCGGTTTGCACCGTCTCATCGGGCTCGACCTTGCCGCCGGGAAACTCCCACAAGCCACCTTGATGCTGAGTGTCCGCACGGCGGGCGATGAGAATCTTGCCATCGACGCCACGAATCACCGCCGCAGCCACATGTACGCGTTTCACGGTGCAACGTCCTCCAGGGCAGCCTGCTGCCAGCGCTGGAAGATCGGCCATTGGTAGATCGTATCGACGTAGGCCTGGGCCTGCGGCGGCAACTGCACCTGATAGGTACGCATGCGGATCGCCACGGGGGCGAAGAACGCATCGGCAGCGCTGGCCTTGCCGAACAGGAACGGCCCACTCTCGACCGCCGCAGCCTGGCACTCGGCCCACAGCGCACACATGCGTTCGATATCGGCCTGAACGTCAACCGGAATGATTTCCAGCGCTTCATCGCGGCGCAGATCCATCGGCATGGTGGAGCGCAGCGCCGGGAAGCCGCTGTGCATTTGCGCACAGGCCGAACGCGCCTGGGCACGCGCGGCGGTATCAGCAGGCCACAGACCGGCAGCAGGAAATTGTTCAGCGAGGTATTCGATGATCGCCAGGGAATCGACGATAGAACCGTGTTCGGTTTTCAGGATTGGCACTTTGCCGGTGGGCGAATGCTCAAGAATGAGTTGCCGGGTATTCGGCTGATCGAGCCGAATGACCTGTTCAGTGTAAGGCGCGCCAGTCATGTACAGCGCCAATGCCGGCCGCAGCGACCAGGAGGAAATACGTTTGTCGCCGATGATCAGGTGCAGGGTCATGGGATTTCTCCAGAGGGAGTGGGCCTGTAAAAAACCCGTGGGACCGGCTTTAGCTGGTCCCACAAGGATCCAGACAGATCAGACCATCAACAACTCAGGTGCGGTATTCCGCGTTGATTTTCACGTACTCGTGAGACAGGTCGGTGGTCCAGATGGTTTCGCTGCACTGACCACGGCCCAGCTCGATGCGAATGGTGATTTCGGCCTCAGCCATCACCGCCGAACCTTGCTCTTCGGTATAGGTGGTTGCACGACAGCCTTTGCTGGCGATGCACACCGAGCCGAGGAACACGTCGATCTTGCTGACATCCAGATCCGGCACGCCAGCACGGCCCACGGCAGCCAGAATACGGCCCCAGTTCGGGTCGGAGGCGAACAGCGCGGTCTTGATCAGCGGCGAATGCGCCACGGCGTAACCGACATCCAGACATTCCTGATGGTTGCCGCCGCCGTTGACTTCAACCGTCACGAACTTGGTTGCGCCTTCGCCGTCACGCACGATAGCCTGGGCGACTTCCATGCACACGTCGAATACGGCTTTTTTCAGCGCATCGAACAACGGGCCCCTGGCTTCGGTGACTTCCGGCAAATCAGCCTGACCGGTGGCGATCAGCATGCAGCAGTCGTTGGTCGAGGTATCGCCATCGATGGTGATGCGGTTGAACGACTTGTTGGCGCCGTCGCGGATCAGGTCCTGCAATACGCTTTGCGCAACCTTGGCGTCGGTGGCGATGTAACCCAGCATGGTCGCCATGTTCGGCCGAATCATGCCCGCGCCCTTGCTGATGCCGGTCACCGTGATGGTCACGCCGTCTACCTGGAACTGGCGGCTCGCGCCTTTGGGCAGCGTGTCGGTGGTCATGATGCCGGTCGCCGCAGCGGCCCAGTTATCCACAGACAGATCGTCGAGAGCGGCTTGCAGCGCGCCTTCGATTTTTTCCACTGGCAATGGCTCACCGATCACACCGGTGGAGAACGGCAATACTGCGTTGGCATCAACGCCGGTCAGCTCGGCAAGCCTGGCGCAGGTACGCGCGGCATTGACCAGACCTGGCTCACCGGTACCGGCATTGGCGTTGCCGGTGTTGGTCAACAGATAACGCACAGGGCCCTGAGCGCGCTGTTTGGCGAGGATAACCGGCGCGGCGCAAAACGCATTGAGGGTAAAAACGCCGGCAACGCTGGAGCCTTCGGCGCAGCGCATAACCACGACGTCCTTGCGACCCGGACGTTTGATGCCGGCAGAAGAAATGCCCAGTTCAAAACCTGGAACCGGGTGCAATGTCGGCAAAGGACCAAGACCAACAGCCATGAGGCACTCCTTGAAAGATTTCTGCGCCGCCCGCATCGGTACGGCAATCGATTGAAAAACGCCGCGACGGCTAAGCCGGTCGCGGCGTTGGCATTACGGGTTCAGATCACTGGGATCAGTTGATCTGACCGTGACAGTGTTTGTACTTCTTGCCCGAACCACACCAGCACAACTCGTTACGACCTTGCTTCTGATCGTTGCGAACCGGCAAGGTGGCGACGGCTACACCTGTGTCCTCTTCAGCCAATGCTTCTGGCTGATCCAGCCCTGGAGCCTCGGCGTGTTCGAACTGCATGCGTTGCGCCAGTTCTTCGGCATCGCGACGCAGGCGGGCCTCTTCTTCTTCCGGATCTTCGCGACGAACCTGTACGTGGGACAGCACACGAATGGTGTCGCGCTTGATCGAGTCCAGCAGTTCCTGGAACAGGGTAAACGACTCGCGCTTGTATTCCTGTTTCGGGTTTTTCTGGGCGTAGCCGCGCAAGTGGATGCCGTGACGCAGGTGATCCATGGTCGACAGGTGGTCTTTCCACAAATCGTCTACCACGCGCAGCAGAATCTGTTTCTCGAACGAACGCAGCGCTTCGGCACTGGCCTGCTCTTCTTTCTCGTTGTACGCAGAAAGCAGCTCTTCGAGCATCTTCTCGCGAAGCGTTTCTTCGTGCAGGTGATCGTCTTCGTCGAGCCATTGCTGAATCGGCAGCTTCACGCCGAAATCGGTGTCCAGCGCAGCTTCCAGACCGGCAACATCCCACTGCTCAGGCAGGGATTGCGGCGGAATGTGCTGGCTGATCAGGCTGTTGAGGACGTCCTGACGGAAGTCGGCGATGGTGTCACCAATGTTCGTCGCAGCCAGCAGGCTGTTACGCATGTGGTAGATCACTTTACGCTGCTCGTTGGAAACGTCATCGAACTCAAGCAGTTGCTTACGAATATCGAAGTTGCGGCCTTCAACCTTGCGCTGTGCCTTCTCGATAGCGTTGGTCACCATGCGGTGCTCGATCGCTTCGCCGGACTGCATGCCCAAAGCCTTCATGAAGTTCTTCACCCGATCAGAGGCGAAGATGCGCATCAGGCTGTCTTCCAGGGACAGGTAGAAACGGCTGGAACCGGTGTCACCCTGACGGCCGGCACGACCACGCAACTGGTTATCGATACGGCGCGATTCGTGACGCTCGGAGGCAATCACGTGCAGGCCGCCCGCTTCGATCACTTGCTGATGGCGTTTCTGCCAATCGGCCTTGATCTGCGCAATCTGCTCCGGGCTTGGATTTTCCAGGGCAGCGACTTCCACTTCCCAGTTACCGCCCAACAGGATGTCGGTACCACGACCGGCCATGTTGGTGGCGATGGTCAGCGCACCCGGACGACCGGCTTGCGCGATGATCTCGGCTTCTTTTTCGTGGAACTTGGCGTTCAGAACCTTGTGCTCGATGCCTTCCTTGTTGAGCAGGCTCGACATGTGTTCGGAAGTTTCGATGGTCGCAGTACCTACCAGCACCGGACGATTCTCGGCCATACAGGCCTTGATGTCGGTGACGATGGCGGCGTACTTCTCTTCTGCCGTCAGGTAGACCAGGTCGTTGAAGTCTTTACGCGCCAGCGGCTTGTTCGGCGGGATGACCACGACGGACAAGGTGTAGATCTGGTGGAATTCGAACGCTTCGGTGTCAGCTGTACCGGTCATGCCGGACAGTTTGTTGTACAGACGGAAGTAGTTCTGGAACGTGGTCGACGCCAGGGTCTGGCTCTCGGCCTGAATGTTCAGGTTTTCCTTGGCTTCGATAGCCTGGTGCAGGCCTTCGGACAAACGACGACCCGGCATGGTGCGGCCGGTGTGCTCGTCGACCAGCAGAATCTGACCGTCCTGGACGATGTATTCCACGTTGCGATGGAACAGTTTGTGGGCACGAAGACCGGCATAAACGTGTGTCAACAGGCCCAGGTTGTGCGCCGAATACAGGCTTTCACCGACGGCCAGCAGGCCAACTTCGGTGAGCATTTCTTCGATGAACTGGTGACCGGCTTCGTTAAGCTCGACCTGACGGGTTTTCTCGTCAACGGTGTAGTGGCCGGCCTTGGTGACTTCGCCTTCCACTTCCTCGATGTGTTGCTCGAGTTGCGGAATCAGACGATTGATTTCGGTGTACAGCTTGGAGCTGTCTTCGGCCTGGCCGGAGATGATCAGCGGCGTACGGGCTTCGTCGATGAGGATCGAGTCCACTTCGTCGATGACCGAGAAGTTCAGCTCGCGCTGGAACTTGTCTTCCATGCTGAAAGCCATGTTGTCGCGCAGGTAATCGAAACCGAATTCGTTGTTGGTGCCGTAAGTGATGTCGGCGGCATAAGCGGCGCGCTTTTCTTCAGGCGGCTGGAAAGGCGTGACGATGCCTACGCTCAGGCCGAGGAATTCGTACAGCGGACGCATCCAGTTGGCATCTCGACGTGCCAGGTAGTCGTTCACGGTTACAACGTGCACGCCCTTGCCGGACAGCGCATTGAGGTAGACCGCCAGCGTACCCACCAGGGTCTTGCCTTCACCGGTACGCATTTCGGCAATCATGCCTTCGTGCAGGGTCATGCCACCGATGAGCTGCACATCGAAGTGGCGCATGCCCATGACGCGCTTGCCGGCTTCACGAGCCACTGCGAAAGCTTCAGGAAGGAGCTTATCGAGGGTCTCACCTTTGGCTAAGCGGGCCTTGAACTCTTCGGTCTTGGCACGCAATTGCTCGTCCGAAAGGGCCACCATTTGCTCTTCGAAGGCATTGACGAGTTGCACCGTCTTGAGCATGCGTTTTACTTCACGCTCGTTCTTGCTTCCAAAAAGTTTTTTTAACAAAGGCGCAAACATATCGACAGGATCTTCCACACATAGGGATGGAGGGCGGCCCCGTGAGTCGCCCGTGCAGCCCTTATGGCCGCATGCGAACGAGCATTCTACCCGGAAACGGTGGTGAGGAAAGTGGCGTTATTCCACGATGCTGGCACAGCGCTGTGACGGGGCTGTTTCTAGATAGGGGCTTTTTCCCGGACTTCAACCCACAAAAGGCAGAAGTTAAGGAGAAGTTACTTGTTGATTTTGCATATAAAAGCTGCGAAAGCGCCCTGAACGCGGAGGGAAGAAGCATTTCTGCTAACATGGCGACCTTGTCACCCTAGGTTGCATCTCCATGGCATTTCGTCCCCTCACGGCTCGGGCACCGGCTGTCTTGCTGCGCGAAGCGAAACCGCTCAAGGCCATTTTTCATCACGCTCAGCGTCTTGGTCATCTGCAACGACTGCTGGAAAGCCAGCTGCAACCGGCCGCGCGCGAGCATTGCCATGTTGCGTCGTGGCGTGAAGGCAGCCTGTTGTTGATCGTCACCGACGGTCATTGGGCCACTCGTCTGCGTTATCAACAGAAACGCCTGCAGCGACAACTGGTCGCATTCGACGAGTTCGCCAGCCTCACGCGCATTCTGTTCAAGGTCCAACCGCCCACTGTGCCTCAGGGCGCTGCGGGGCATACGATGGATTTATCCACTGTAGCCGCCGAAAGCATCCAGGCCACCGCCGACGGTATCGCCGATCCGAAATTGCGCGCCGCGCTGGAGCGCTTGGCGGCGCATGCCAAGCCGAAAGAATAGAAGGGGACTCGTCCCCGAAAGCAGAGGCTCCAGCCACGATAACCTCTGGATAATCTCGCTGACCGTCCAATCGCATTCGGGGACAAGTCCCCTCCTACCGATTTCACGCATAAAAAAAGGCCACCCGAAGGCAGCCTTTAAAAAATAAAAGGAAAGAGAGTAAAACTGACCTTACACGGCCGCTACAGGGCGCATGTAAGAAATCGGTGCAGTGCTGGCATCTTCGAAAGTCACGACTTCCCAGGCATCTTTTTGCTCGATCAACGTGCGTAAAAGACGATTGTTCAGAGCATGCCCCGATTTGAAGCCGCGGAACTCACCAATCAGGCTATTGCCCAGCAGGTAGAGATCGCCGATTGCATCAAGAATCTTGTGTTTGACGAATTCGTCCTCGTACCGCAGGCCGTCTTCGTTCAGTACGCCATCCTTGTCGACCACGATGGCATTTTCCACACTGCCGCCGAGTGCGAGATTGTGCTTGCGCAGGTACTCGATATCACTCATGAACCCGAAGGTCCGGGCACGGCTGACTTCTTTCACGAAAGAAGTGCTGGAAAAGTCCACGCTTGCACTTTGGGTGCGGTCGCGAAAGACGGGGTGATCGAAATCGATCTCGAAACTGACCTTGAATCCTTCAAAAGGCACGAAAGTAGCGCGTTTACCGCCCTCTTCCACTGACACTTCACGCAGGATACGGATGAATTTCTTCGGCGCGTCCTGTTCTTCCAGGCCAGCCGATTGAATCAGGAATACGAAGGGTCCCGCGCTGCCGTCCATGATAGGAACTTCGGAGGCAGAGAGTTCGACGTAGGCGTTATCGATGCCCAGGCCAGCCATGGCCGAGAGCAAATGTTCTACCGTGTCGACTTTGACATCACCGCTAACCAGAGTGGTCGACAGGGTGGTGTCACCGACATTTTCCGCCCGCGCAGCAATCTGCACGACGGGATCGAGGTCAGCACGGCAAAACACGATACCGGTATTCACAGGAGCAGGCTTCAGGGTCAGGTAAACCTTTTCCCCCGAGTGCAGGCCGACGCCTGTGGCACGGATGATATTTTTCAGGGTGCGTTGTTTAATCATGGCATTGGCCGCTTCAGCGCAAGTTGCGAACTGGTATCAACAAAGGCTGGCGATAATAGCAGACCCGGCCTTTGCTGAACACCAATCACCCTAATACCCCTGATACATTTCATCAATCAGCCTGACGACGCAGGAAAGCCGGGATGTCCAGGTAATCCAGATCATCGTTCGGATTCATCTTCGCCGCTGCGGTTGCGCCTGCGTGAGCCTGATTGCGCATCACGGTAGGACGATCCAGATCACGGTAGTTCACCGACGGCAACTCCTGACGGGCAGAAGGCTGAGCCGAGGCTTGCTGGGTGGTCTGCAGGGTGTTGTCGATCACCTTCATCGGCTTCTCGATTTTCGCGCCCAGGCCGGTGGCAACCACAGTCACGTGCAGCTCGTCACGCATGTCCGGATCGATAACAGTACCGACCTTGACCATGGCGTGCTCGGAAGCGAACGCTTCAATGATGCTACCCACGTCCGAGTACTCACCCAGAGACAGGTCAGGACCGGCAGTGATGTTGACCAGGATGCCGCGCGCCCCTTGCAGGTTCACGTCTTCGAGCAGCGGGTTGCGAATGGCTGCTTCGGTTGCTTCACGTGCACGGTTCGGACCGCTGGCGCAGCCAGTGCCCATCATCGCCATGCCCATTTCGCTCATCACGGTACGTACGTCGGCAAAGTCGACGTTGATCATGCCCGGACGCTTGATGATGTCGGAGATACCGCGAACGGCACCGGCGAGTACATCGTCAGCCTTGGCAAAAGCCGACAGCAGGCTGGCGTCCTTACCGAGGATGGTCAGCAGCTTCTCGTTGGGAATGGTGATCAACGAGTCGACGCTTTCGGACAACATGCGGATGCCTTCATCGGCGATCTGCATGCGCTTGCGGCCTTCGAACGGGAACGGACGCGTCACGACCGCAACGGTCAGGATGCCCATTTCCTTGGCCACTTCAGCGATGATCGGCGCTGCACCGGTACCGGTACCGCCGCCCATGCCCGTGGTGATGAAGACCATGTTGGTGCCCTGCAGAACTTCTGCAATGCGCTCACGATCTTCCAGTGCAGCCTGACGGCCGACTTCAGGGTTGGCGCCAGCGCCGAGCCCTTTGGTCACGCCCGTCCCCAGTTGCAGGATGGTACGCGCACCAATGTTTTTAAGTGCCTGAGCATCGGTGTTGGCGCAGATGAATTCCACACCTTCGATGTTGCTCTTGACCATGTGATTGACAGCGTTGCCGCCACCACCACCGACGCCGATAACTTTGATTACCGGGCTTTGCGGGACGTTGTCTACGAGTTCGAACATTTTCCCTCTCCTTTCATTCTCTAGTTTTGTGCCTGGTGCCCACTGCCTGCCATTACTACTTTTGAAACCTAGAAATTGCCCTGGACCCAGCGCTTGATACGTTCAAGCACTGGAGCCTTAGGTTCATCTCCGTAGCCATTACTGCTACTGCTGATGCCGGAAAGCGAAATACCGTCAGACTGCTTTTGCAGCCCGTACAGCAACAACCCGACACCAGTGGAATAAATGGGGTTTCGCACAACATCGGCGAGCCCTTTGACGCTATGCGGGACGCCAAGGCGCACCGGCATGTGGAAGATTTCCTCGGCCAGTTCGACCGCTCCTTCCATCTTCGAGGTACCACCGGTCAGCACGATGCCGGCCGGGATCAGATCTTCGTAGCCGCTGCGACGCAGTTCAGCCTGAATCAGGGTGAACAGTTCGTCGTAGCGTGGTTCGACCACTTCAGCCAGGGCTTGGCGCGACAGTTCGCGCGGTGGACGGTCGCCCACGCTTGGCACTTTGATGGTCTCGCCGGCGCCGGCCAGTTTGGCCAGGGCGCAGGCGTAGCGAATCTTGATTTCTTCGGCGTATTGCGTCGGTGTACGCAGCGCCATGGCGATGTCGTTGGTCACCTGATCACCGGCAATCGGGATCACGGCGGTGTGACGAATCGCGCCTTCGGTGAAGATCGCAACGTCGGAAGTACCGCCGCCGATGTCCACCAGGCACACGCCCAGCTCTTTCTCGTCATCGGTAAGTACCGAGTACGCCGAAGCCAGTTGTTCCAGAATGATGTCGTCGATTTCCAGACCGCAGCGACGCACACATTTTTCGATGTTCTGCGCCGCGTTCACCGCGCAGGTCACCACGTGAACCTTGGCTTCCAGGCGTACGCCCGACATGCCCAGTGGCTCACGAACGCCTTCCTGGTTATCGATCACGTAATCCTGGGGCAAGGTGTGCAGCACGCGCTGGTCGGCAGGAATCGCCACGGCCTGGGCGGCGTCGAGCACGCGCTCCAGGTCCGCAGAGCTGACTTCACGGTCGCGGATGGCCACGATGCCGTGGGAATTCAGGCTGCGGATGTGACTGCCGGCCACGCCGACGAACGCCGAGTGAATACGGCAGCCGGCCATCAGCTGGGCCTCTTCCACTGCGCGCTGGATCGACTGCACGGTGGATTCGATATTCACCACCACGCCTTTTTTCAGACCGCGGGACGGATGGGTACCGATACCGACGATTTCCAGCGTGCCATCGGCCGCGACTTCGCCTACCAGTGCCACCACCTTGGAGGTACCGATATCCAAGCCGACGATCATTTTGCCGCTTTGCACGTTTGCCATGGTCCTGCCTCTTATCAATTCTTCGCGACGGCGGGTTTGTCCGTCGGAGTCGCTACCGGCTCACGCCATCCGACGGCGAGGCCGTTGGAATAGCGCAGGTCGATGCGCGCAATATTCGTGATCTGCTCTTTGAGCGTTTTTTCGTAAATGGCGATAAAGCGGCGCATTTTTTCCACCAGGTGATCGCGTCCCAGCAACAACTCGATACCGGGACCGGCACTGCCCGCGCCCGTGGTCAAAAACCAGCTGCCACGTTCACGTAATTCCAGCCTGACGATGGAGAAACCCATCGGGCGCAACATCTGACTCAAAACCTGGTACTGCTGCATCACCTGCTGTTGAGCCCGCTGCGGGCCAAACAACTGCGGAAGGTGTTCGTAATTGGCCAGCTCGCGCGGGGTAAAGGCCTGGCCCTGGTTATTGAGCAAGGCTTCATCACCCCAGCGCGCCACCGGCAGCTGTTCTTCAAGGCGGATCACTACCTGATCCGGCCAGACGCGACGCACTTCTGCGTGGGCGATCCAGGGCATCTGTTCCAGTTCGGAACGCATGCCGGCCAGATCGATGGTGAAGAAGCTCGCCGCCACGTAAGGCGCGATCCGCTGCTGCACCGCTTGCTGACTGATGTAGCTCAGGTCGCCCTGGACGTTGATCTTGGTGATCGGCCGGTCGGCATAAGGCAGCAAGCGTTGCGCTGCCTCATACGTACCAAAGCCCAGCACCACCAACATCACCGGCCAGAACAGCACCTTGAGAAAACCGAAATTCGCTTTCGGCAGACGCACCGACAGCGGTTCCTTGGCCACCATGCGACTGGCACCACGCGGCACCGGCTTGCGGCCGGGAGCTGGAGGCTGATGACGTGCCGTCGCGTTCATGGCTTAACCTCGCGCCTGGACGCTGTCAGCGAGAATCGCCAACACCAGTTGCTGGAAATCCAGACCTGCTGCGCGTGCAGCCATCGGCACCAGACTGTGATCGGTCATGCCCGGCACTGTGTTCACTTCCAGCAGCCAGAACTTGCCATTCACGTCCTGCATGACATCGGTGCGCGCCCAGCCGGCAATGCCCACGGCTTCGCAAGCACGCGCTGTCAGCTGCTTGAGCTCCTGTTCCTTGCTTTCTTCGAGACCGCACGGGATCCGATACTGCGTATCGTCCGCGATGTACTTGGCATCGTAATCATAGAAAGTGTGCGGCGTGCCCAGACCAATCGGCGGTAAAACCTGGCCACGCAGCGTAGCGATGGTGAACTCCGGACCTTGAATCCATTGCTCGACCAAAACTTGCGAATCGTAGGTGCTGGCGGATTTCCATGCGGCGATCAATTCGTCGACGCTGGTCACCTTGGCCATACCGATACTGGAACCTTCATGAGCCGGTTTGACGATCAAAGGCAGGCCCAGTTCCGTGACGGCCGAAATACAATCCGCTTCGCTGCCAAGTACCGCATGCAGCGGCGTCGGCAGGCCCAGGCTCTGCCAGACTTGCTTGGTACGCAGCTTGTCCATCGCCAGTGCCGAAGCCAGTACACCGCTGCCGGTGTAAGGGATTTCCAGACACTCCAGCAGACCTTGCATGGTGCCGTCTTCGCCGCCCCGGCCATGCAGGACAATGAAAGCGCGATCGATTTTCTCGCTGACCAGACGCTGCAGGAAATCGTCGCCGACATCGATACCGAACGCATCGACGCCAGCGTTTTGCAGGGCATGCAGCACTGCCTGACCGGACTTCAGCGAAACCTCACGCTCAGCGCTCTTGCCACCGAACAGCACGGCGACGCGGCCGAAGGCTTGCGGCTCCAGCGTGCTGAAGAGTGACGCTTGCGTCAGGGCAGTCATTTCAACTTCCCTTCAGTGGACGCAACGACAGCGCCGACGAACAGCGGGCTGCGCAGCAATTGCGGAGCAAGGCCGCCAATGTCACCGGCGCCCTGGCAGAGCAGGATATCGCCCGGACGCAGCAGCGGTTTGACCAGTGGCGCCAGTTCAACGCCACGCTCGATGTAGATCGGGTCCAGCTGGCCGCGTTGACGAATGCTGTGGCACAGGTTGCGGCTGTCCGCACCCGGGATCGGCTCTTCGCCGGCCGGATAGACTTCCATCAGCAACAGCACGTTGGCCTCGGTGAGCACCTGGACGAAATCGTCGTACAGGTCGCGGGTGCGGCTGAAACGATGCGGCTGGTAAACCATGACCAGACGACGATCCGGCCAGCCGCCGCGTACGGCATTGATCACTGCGGCAACTTCGCGCGGATGGTGGCCGTAGTCATCGACCAGCATGACGTTGCCGCCCTCGACTGGCAGTTCGCCGTACACCTGGAAGCGGCGACCCACGCCCTGGAATCCCGACAGGCCCTGAACGATGGCCTCGTCGCTGACGCCTTCGTCGGTGGCGATGGCAATGGTTGCCAGCGAGTTGAGCACGTTGTGATTGCCCGGCATGTTGACCGAAACATCCAGCGGCTCGTGATCGCGACGCAGCACGGTGAAGAACGTCAGCATGCCGTCCTGGCGCACATTGATGGCGCGTACGTCGGCGGTTTCGCTGAAGCCGTAAGTCAGGGTCGGACGTTTGACCAGCGGCAGGATTTCCCGCACCACCGGATCATCGATGCACACCACCGCCAGACCGTAGAACGGCAGGTTGTGCAGGAACTCGACGAAGGTCTTCTTCAGTTTGTTGAAGTCACCTTCGTAGGTCGCCATGTGATCGGCGTCGATGTTGGTGACCACGGCAACCAGCGGCTGCAGATGCAGGAAGCTGGCATCGCTTTCGTCGGCTTCGGCGATCAGGTAACGGCTGGTGCCCAGCTGCGCGTTGGTACCGGCAGCGTTCAACCGGCCACCGATCACGAAGGTCGGGTCCAGGCCACCGGCCGCGAACACCGAGGCGATCAGACTAGTGGTAGTGGTCTTGCCGTGAGTACCGGCTACCGCGATGCCGTGGCGATAACGCATCAGCTCGGCGAGCATCTCGGCGCGTGGCACCACAGGAATGCGGCGCTCAAGAGCAGTCGCCACTTCCGGGTTGGAGGTGTTGACGGCACTGGATACCACCAGCACGTCAGCGCCCACGGTGTTTTCGGCACGGTGGCCAATAAAGATATGCGCGCCGAACGATTCAAGACGTTCGGTAACCGGGGACGATTTGAGGTCGGAACCGGAGACGTCATAACCCAGGTTCAGCAACACCTCAGCGATACCGCACATGCCCACGCCGCCGATGCCGACGAAGTGGATGCGACGGATACGGCGCATTTCCGGTTGTGGCATCGCGCGTTGATTTTCAACCATGAGCCACCTCCAGGCAGATATCGACCACGGTATTGGTTGCGTCAGGCTTGGCCAGTCGGCGAGCGGTACGAGCCATGTTGTTCAGTTGTTCGGGTTGCATCAGAACCTCTTTCAGGCGCGCCGCCATCTCGGCTACACCAGTTGTCGCTTGTGGCATCACGAAGGCAGCGCCTTCGAGGGCCAAATAGTCGGCGTTACGGGACTGGTGGTCGTCGATCGCATGGGGCAACGGCACCAGCAGCGACGGCAGTCCGGCCGCCGCCAGTTCACTGATGGTCAGCGCGCCTGCGCGACAGACCACCAGGTCGGCCCAGCTATACGCTTGAGCCATGTCCTGAATGAAAGGCGCCACTTGCGCCTCGACACCGGCAGTGCGATAGCGCTCTGCGGTGATTTCATCGTGATTCTTGCCGGCCTGATGAAACACCTCGGGCCGCACATCCGCAGGCACTTGCGACAGCGCCTCGGGCAACAATTTGTTCAGCGGCTCGGCACCCAGGCTGCCACCCAGCACCAACAGACGCGCCCGGCGTCCGGCCAAGGCCTGACGCGGGGTTTCCAGGAACAGCTCGACGCGCACCGGATTGCCGGTAGTGCGGCGCTTGCTGGACGCGGGAAACGTATTCGGAAAGGCCTCGCACAAACGGCTGGCAAACGACGCCAGACTGCGATTGGCGGTACCGGCCACGGCGTTCTGCTCGTGAACGATCAACGGCACTTTGGCCAGCGCTGCCGCCAGACCACCGGGACCTGTGACATATCCGCCGAAACCGACCACGCACACCGGCTTGAGCTGACGCACGATCTTGCGCGCCTGCAGCAAGGCCTTGATCAGCATCAACGGCGCCTTGAGCAAGGACAAACGGCCTTTGCCGCGCAGACCGGTCACGTTGATCAGGTGCAGGGCGAAACCCGCCTGCGGCACCAGTTCGTTTTCGATGCCACGGGGCGTGCCGAGCCAGTGCACTTTGTAACCGCGCGCCTGAAACTCGCGGGCGCAAGCCAGCGCCGGGAATACATGTCCGCCGGTGCCGCCGGCCATGATCAGCACGTTAGCGTCCATGGGGCGGCTCCTCGGCGAAGTCGCTTTCGTTGAACTCGGCTTCTTCACTGCCCATGTTGTTGCGCGATTCCCACTCGATGCGCAGCAACAAGCCCAGGCTTGCGCAGCAGATCACCAGCGAGCTGCCGCCGTAGCTGAGGAAGGGCAAAGTCAGGCCTTTGGTTGGCAGCAGGCCGACGTTCACACCGATGTTGATCAGGATCTGACCGATCCACAGGAAGGCCAGACCGTAAGCCACGTAGGCACCAAAGAACTGCTTGGCGCGTTCGGCCCACATGCCGATGTACATCGCGCGAATGCTGACGAACAGGAACAGGCCGACAGTCAGCAACGAGCCGACCACGCCCAACTCTTCGGCAAGCACGGAAAATACGAAGTCGGTATGCGCTTCCGGCAGATAAAACTGCTTCTGCACGCTGTTGCCCAACCCCACTCCCAGCCACTCACCTCGCCCAAACGCAATCAGCGCCTGGGTCAACTGGTAGCCGGAGCCGAACTGATCGGACCACGGGTCGGTAAAGGTAATCAGACGCGCCATGCGATACGGCTGCGCCTGGACGAGTACGAACACCGCACCCACCGCCAGCGCCACCATCAGGCTGAAACGGAACAGCCCGACGCCGCCGAGAAACAACATCGCCGCCGCAGCGCCCATCATCACAACGGTGGCGCCGAAGTCGGGCTCCATCAGCAACAGGCCAGCCATTGGCAGCAAAACGATGAAAGGCTTGAAGAAGCCCATCCAGCTTTCACGCACTTCGGTCTGGCGACGAATCAGATAGCCCGCGAGGAAGATCACCACGAACAGCTTGGCGATTTCCGACGGCTGCACGTTGAACGCGCCGAAGCCGATCCAGCGCATCGAACCGTTCACCTCGCGCCCGACCCCGGGAATCAGCACCATCACCAGCAAGCCGAACGCGCCAAGCAGCATCAGCCAGCCCAGACGTTGCCAGGTGGCGACCGGAATCATCATGGTCACGCCGCAGGCACCGATGCCGATGATCATGTAGATCAAGTGGCGGGTCATCATGTAAAGAGTGTTGCCCGACTGCACCGCAGCCACTTCAGACGAAGCGGAAGTGATCATCACCAGACCGAGGCCCAGCAACGCCAGGCAACCGGCCAGCATCGGGAAGTCGACATCGATGCCACGGCCACTGATCAGTGGCGACGGATACGGCTTGATTACGCCAAAGATCATGACAAGTCCCTCACGGCTTGCGCGAACAGCTGACCGCGCTCTTCGTAATTTTTGAACATGTCAAAACTGGCGCAGGCTGGCGACAGCAACACGGCATCGCCGGGCTGCGCGGTTTCTGCGCAGCGCTGCACGGCTTCATCCAGCGACGGGGCACGAATCAGCAGCACGCTGTCGCCCAGCACTTGCGCGATCAGCTCGGCATCACGACCCAGCAGAACAACAGCGCGGCAATGGGCAGCTATCGGTGCAGCAAGACCACTGAAATCAGCGCCTTTACCATCGCCACCGGCGATCAGCACCAGCTTGCCGCTGATATCCGCGCCCAGGCCTTCGATTGCCGCCAGTGCGGCACCGACGTTGGTCGCCTTGGAATCATCGTAATAATTGACGCCTTCACGCTCGCGAACCCACTGGCAGCGATGTTCCAGACCGCCGAAGCTGCGCAAGCTGGCGAGCATCGCGGCCATCGGCAAACCGACCGCATGCCCCAACGCCAATGCCGCCAGGGCATTGGACTGGTTGTGAGCTCCACGAATCTTCAGTTCGCGCACCGGCATCAGACACTCGAACTGGAACGCGAGGAATTTCTCGCCATTCTCTTCGCGCAGACCGAAGCCATGGAAATCGGGGGTATTCAAACCGAAGGTCCAGCATGGCAAACCTTCGCCGATCAACGGACGGGTCAACACGTCCTGGCGATTGACCACCACTTGCCGAGCGCCACGGAATACCCGGTGCTTGGCAAGGTGATAAGCCGGCAGGCCGCTGTAGCGGTCCATGTGGTCTTCGCTGATGTTCAACACGGTTGCCACTTCTGCGCCGAGCTGATCAGTGGTTTCCAGCTGGAAGCTCGACAGCTCGAGGACATACAACTCGACATCGTCGCGAAGCAGATCCAGCGCTGGTGTACCGAGATTGCCGCCGACGGCGACACGCTTGCCTGCCGCCACAGCCATCTCGCCCACCAGGGTGGTGACGGTGCTTTTCGCGTTGGAACCGGTGATCGCGATGATCGGTGCTTTCGCGTGACGCGCGAACAGCTCGATATCGCCAGACAGTTTCACGCCACGGGCAGCAGCTAGCTGCAACGCAGGAGTCGCCAAGGCCAGGCCGGGGCTCACGTAGAGCTCGTCGGCACGGCAGAGAAATTCCACGTCCAGCTCGCCACAGCGCACTTCGACCTGAGGATAGTCCCGACGCAAGGTCGCCAGTTCCGGCGGATTCTCCCGCGTGTCAGCCACGGCAAACGACACGCCCCGGTTCGCGAGGAAGCGAACCAGGGACATGCCGCTCTTGCCGAGGCCGACAATGATGCGGAAGTGGTCGGAAGCGATTAGAGACACTCGTTCTACCTCAGTTTCAGCGTGGCAAGGCCGACCAACACGAGAATCACGGTGATGATCCAGAAACGGACGATCACGCGCGGCTCGGGCCAGCCCTTGAGTTCAAAGTGGTGGTGGATCGGCGCCATGCGGAATACGCGACGACCGGTCAACTTAAAGGACGCAACCTGAATGACGACTGAAAGGGTTTCCATCACGAACACACCGCCCATGATGAACAGCACGATTTCCTGACGGACGATGACCGCGATGGTGCCCAATGCCGCGCCCAGCGCCAGCGCGCCGACGTCACCCATGAACACCTGGGCTGGATAGGTGTTGAACCACAGGAAGCCAAGCCCGGCGCCAATCAGTGCGCCGCAGAACACGATCAGCTCACCGGCGCCCGGCACGTAAGGGATCAGCAGGTATTCAGCGAACTTCACGTTACCCGACAGGTAGCAGAAGATGCCCAGCGCGCCGCCGACCAGCACAGTCGGCAGAATCGCCAGACCGTCGAGGCCATCGGTCAGGTTGACCGCGTTGCTGGAGCCGACGATGACGAAATAGGTCAGGACCACGAAACCGATGCCCAGCGCGATACTCGCGTCTTTGAACATCGGGATGATCAGCGTGGTTTCCACTGCCGATGGCGCGGTCATATAGAGGAAGATCGCCGCGCACAGACCGAACACCGATTGCCAGAAATACTTCCAGCGGCTCGGCAAGCCTTTGGAGTTTTTCTCGATGACCTTGCGGTAATCGTCGATCCAGCCAATGCCGCCAAACAGCAATGTAACGATCAGCACCACCCAGACATACCGGTTGGTCAGGTCGGCCCAGAGCAGCGTACTGATGGCGATGGACGACAGAATCAACGCGCCACCCATGGTCGGCGTGCCGGATTTGGACAGGTGCGATTGCGGGCCGTCGTTGCGCACGGACTGGCCGATCTGCCGCATCTGCAAGGTGCGGATCATCCACGGGCCCAGGCACAGGGACAGCGACAATGCCGTGAGCACGCCAAGGATCCCGCGCAAGGTCAGGTATTGAAAGACCGCGAAGCCTTTGTGGAACTGTTGCAGATACTCGGCCAGCAGCAGCAGCATTAATGTTTCTCCAGGCTAGAACCGCACAGCGCGGCGACGACGTTTTCCATCGCCGCGCTACGCGAGCCTTTGATCAAGATAGTGGTTTGATTGTCCTGCTCGGCGCCCAGCGCAGCGATCAGGTCGGTCTGATTGGCAAAATGGCGCGCATGCTCGCCGAACGCGTTGACGGCGTGAACCATCAACGGACCAACGGCATAAAGTGCTGACACTTTGCCTGCAGCGTAAGCGCCGACATCGCGATGGCCTTGTTCGGCCCAATCGCCCAGCTCACCGATATCGCCGAGCACCAGCACGGTACGGCCGGTAAAACCGGTGAGGATGTCTACGGCGGCGTTCACTGACGTCGGGTTGGCGTTATAGCTGTCATCAATGACCCGCACGCCATTTGGAGCAATTTGCGATACGGTTCGACCTTTGACGGGCTGCACGGTATTGAGACCGATGACGATCCCGTCCAGCGTGACGCCAAGGGCATGCGCCGCAGCAGCCGCAGCCAAAGCGTTACCGACGTTGTGCACGCCGAGCAGATTGAGCTGCACCCGCGCCGAACCCAATGGGCTTTGCAGGGTGAAACCCGGACAGCCGCGCGCATCCAGCTTGAGGTCTTGCGCATGGAAGTCGGCCGTTGCGTCAGCGACAGCAAAGCTGATTACCTGCCGATCTGCGGCACGGGCGCTCCAGATCTGGAACGCTTTATCTTCTTTATTCAGCACGGCGATGCCGAAGTTATCGAGCCCTTCGAGAATCTCGCCCTTGGCCTCGACAATCTTGTCCGGCCCGCCGAACTCGCCGACATGAGCGGTGCCTGCGTTGGTGATCAGTGCGACGTGCGGCTTGGTCAGGCTGACGGTGAACGCGATTTCGCCCAGACGCGATGCGCCCAGTTCGATGACGGCAGCCGTGTATTGCGGGGCCAGTTCAAGCAGGGTCAGCGGCACGCCCAGTTCGTTATTCAGATTGCCACGCGTCGCCAGTACTGGCCCACGGGTGCGCAGGATGCTGGCGAGCATTTCCTTGACGGTGGTCTTGCCGCTGGAACCGGTAATCGCCGCCACCGGCTTGTCGACAAACGCGTTGCGGTTCATGGCACCCAGTTGCGCCAGTGCCCTGCGAGTATCCAGCACCACCAGTTGCGGCAAGGTCGAACCGGCAACTTCACGCTCGACCAAGGCGCCAACGGCACCTTTGGCGGCGACTTGATCCAGATAATCGTGACCGTCGAAGCGCGGACCGGTCAAAGCCACGAACAGCTGACCCGGCACAATCGCGCGGCTGTCGATGCTGACGCCGTCGAACGTGCAATCCTCACCAACCTGACGGGCGTCGAGGGCTGCGATCACTTCAGTAAATGAAAGCGGCTTAAGCATGTGCGACCTCCCAGGCAGCCAGCGCTTTGGCGGCTTCTTCCAGGTCGGAGAAGGCCAGGCGCTGGCCGTGGATTTCCTGATAGTCCTCGTGACCTTTGCCAGCCAGCACAATCACATCGTCGGCTTTGGCGCTGGCGATGATTTCGCTGATCGCCGGGCCGCGACCTTCAAGGAAGCGCACGTCATCGGCATGGGCGAAACCCGCGCGGATGTCGGCGAAAATCTGACTTGGCGCTTCGCTGCGTGGATTGTCATCGGTGACCAGCACGCTATCGGCCAGACGCTCGACCACTTCGGCCATTAATGGACGCTTGCCGCGATCACGATCACCGCCACAACCGAACAGGCACAGCAAACGGCCTTTGGCGTGCGGGCGCAGAGCAGTCAGAACTTTTTCCAGCGCGTCCGGCGTGTGGGCGTAATCGACCACCACCAACGGCTTGGCGCCGCCACCCAACCGTTGCATGCGGCCAATCGGCCCTTCGAGCTTGGGCAGTACGTTGAGGATTTCGTCCAGTGCGTAATCCAGACCCAGCAATGCGCCGACCGCAGCCAGCACGTTGCTCAGATTGAAGCGGCCCAGCAGGCTGCTGCGCAACAGATGCTCGCCTTGCGGCGTCACCAGTGTGGCGCGCACGCCGTCGTCGTCGAAACGCGCTTCCCGGCAAAACAGGTAGGCACTGGAGTCTTCGAGGCTGTAAGTAATCAGGCGTGATTCATGTTTGTCCGCCGCCAGCTTGCGCCCGAAATCGTCGTCGAGATTTAGCACACGGCAGCGCAGATCTGACCACGCAAACAGCTTGGCCTTGGCCTCGCCGTAAGCCTGCATGGTGCCGTGATAATCCAGATGATCGCGAGACAGGTTGGTCAGCACGGCAACATCAAAGGCCAGCGCCGTGGCGCGCCCCTGATCCAGACCGTGGGAAGAAACTTCCATGGCCACCGCGCGCGCGCCGGCTTTCTTCAAGTCAGTCAGCGTTGCCTGCACGGAAATCGGGTCTGGCGTGGTATGGCGACCGCTTTGCAGCGCACCATAAAAGCCAGTGCCCAGCGTGCCGACAATGCCGCAATGTTGACCGAGCAGGTCCAGCGCCTGGGCAACCAGCTGGGTAACGCTGGTCTTGCCATTGGTGCCGGTAACGCCAACCAGATTCAGACTGCGGCTCGGATCGCCATAAAAACGTCCGGCAATATCCGACAACTGCGCCGCGAGGCCTTTGACCGGAATCAGCGGCACGTCGGTGATCGGCAGAACCTTGGCGCCTTCGACTTCGTAGGCAACGGCCGCAGCACCACGCTTCAAGGCGTCGGCGATGTGATCGCGACCGTCGAACTTGCCACCCGGCACGGCGAGAAACAGATCGCCGCCACGCACATTACGGCTGTCGAGGGTCAACTCGCGAATCATCAGATCGCGGTCGGCATGGGCGAAAATCTTGTTCAGGCTGGAAGACATCAACCACGCCCTCCTTTTACGGCTGGCGCTGCATTGACTTGCTCTGGCGGCGTTGCAACGAGGTTATCGGGGGTGACGTTCATCAGGCGCAATGTGCCGGACATCACTTTGCTGAATACCGGCGCGGAAACCAGACCACCGTAATAACCGCCCTTGCTCGGCTCATCGATGACCACAACGATGGCGTAACGCGGATTGCTCATCGGTCCGAAACCGGCGAACAGCGAACGGTAGGAGTTTTCGGCATAACCCTTGGTGCCCACCGACGTCTTACGTGCTGTACCGCTCTTGCCTGCAACGTGATAGGACGGCACACGAGCGCGATACACGCCACGCGGGTCCTCAATCACTTGTTGCAACATGCCCTGCAAGGTTTTTGCGGTAGCTTCGGGAATCGCCTGAACCGACGTCGGCGCCGCGTCGCTTTTCAGAATGGTCAGCGGCACGATGCGGCCATTGTTGGCCAGTGCGGCGTAGGCGTGAACCAGCTGCAACGCGGTCACCGACAGGCCGTAACCGTAGGACAAGGTCGCCGTCTCGGCTTTGCGCCATTCGCGATAGTTAGGCAGGTTGCCGACACGCTCGCCCGGGAAACCAAGGCCGGTGTATTGGCCGAGGCCAACGCGCTGCATGGCGCGGAAAATAGCTTCGCCGCCCACGTCGAACGCCACTTTACTCATGCCGACGTTACTGGAGTTGATCAGGATGCCGGTCAGGTCGAGGATCGGGCCTTCGGTCTTGGTCACGTCACGAATGGTGTATTTGCCGATCTGCAAAGTGCCGGGATAAACCTCGACCTTGTCGGTTGGCTTCCAGCGGCCGCTGTCGAGCGCGGCGGTCATGGAGATCGGCTTCATGGTCGAGCCCGGCTCGAACACGTCGATGATTGCCCGGTTACGCATGGCGGCGGGCACCATGGTGCGACGGTTGTTCGGGTTGTAGGTCGGCGAGTTGACCATGGCCAGCACTTCGCCGGTCTTCACGTCCATGATCACCATGCTGCCGGCCTTCGCTTCGTTCTCGACGATAGCGTTGCGCAGCTCGCGGGTTGCCAGGTATTGCAGGCGCAGATCAATAGACAAAGCCAAGGTCTTCCCGGCCTTGGCGTTTTTGGTGACCTGGACATCCTTGATCAGTCGTCCGCGCCGATCCTTGATGACCTGCCGCTTGCCGGGCACGCCGGCAAGCCAGTCGTCATATGCCAGCTCGACACCTTCGCGACCATGGTCGTCGAGATCGGTGAAGCCCACCATGTGCGCAGTCACGTCGCCCGCCGGATAAAACCGGCGGAATTCTTCGATGCCGTATACGCCGGGGACTTTCAGATCCAGCACTGACTGGCCCTGCTCCGGGGTCAGGCCACGAACCAGATAGATGAATTCTTTGGAAGCCTGAGAATCAAGACGCTCGGTCAGTGCCTTGGCGTCCTGGCCCAGCGCGGCAGCCAGAGCTGGCCATTTGGCCTTGTCCAGCGCCATTTCCTTGGGGTTGGCCCACAGGGTGGTAACCGGCGTGCTGACGGCCAGAGGCTCGCCGTTACGGTCGGTAATCAGGCCACGGTGCGCAGGAATCGGGATATGACGAACACTGCGTGCATCGCCCTGTTCCTTGAGGAACGTGTGATCCACGACTTGCAGGTCGACGATGCGCCAGCAAATGGCGAGCACCAGAATGACGAGCAGACCCACAACCACGCGGAAACGCCACGGATACAGAGCCCCCTCCAGCTTCATCATGGCGCCACCATTCGAACTTCGGCGGCACTCGGGATGCGCATTTTCAGCTGTTCTGAAGCCAGGGTTTCAATACGGCTATGGGCTGTCCAGGTGCTTTGTTCAAGGATAAGACGACCCCATTCAGCCTGCGCCTTGTCGCGCACGCTGAGTTCGGAATAGAGGGAATTGAGCAACTGGCGGTTCCAGTGGGCGCTGTACGACACGCCAATCGCCGAAACCAGGACGGCGATGAACAGCAGCAGCATGATGAAACTGCCGCCTGGGAGAGGCTTGAGGAACAGCCGGCTCACTTGAGCTTCTCCGCTACACGCATGACAGCGCTACGGGAGCGCGGATTGGCCTTGGTTTCGACATCGGAGGCGAACTGCGCCTTGCCGTGAATCTTTATTTTCGGATCGAACGCCTTGAACTGGATCGGCAGGTCACGCGGCATGGTGTCGGCTTCGCCTTTGGCGAGCTTGCGCATGAACAGCTTGACGATGCGGTCTTCCAGGGAGTGGAAGCTGATCACCACCAGACGTCCGCCGATTTCCAGCACGTCCAGCGCGGCTTCGAGACCGGCTTCAAGATCGCCCAGTTCGTTGTTCACATGGATGCGCAAGCCTTGAAAGGCGCGCGTCGCAGGATTCTTGCCCTTCTCCCAGGCCGGATTGGCGACCTTGAGCACTTCAGCCAGATCGGCTGTGCGCTCGAAAGGTTGCACCTCACGACGCGCAACCACCGCAGCCGCCATGCGCTTGGAAAAACGCTCTTCGCCGTATTCCTTGAAGACACGGGCGATTTCTTCGACCGGCGCGGTGGCGATGAACTCGGCAGCACTGACGCCGCGAGTCGGGTCCATGCGCATGTCCAGCGGACCGTCGTTCATGAAACTGAAGCCGCGCTCAGGATCGTCCAACTGCGGCGAGGACACGCCCAGGTCGAGCAGGACGCCGCTGACTTTGCCCGCAATCCCGCGGCTTTGAGCCTCGGAACCCAGTTCGGCAAAGCTGCGTTGCACAATAACAAAGCGGCCGTCTTCGGCCGCTAGCGATTGCCCGGTGGCAATTGCCTGGGGATCTTTGTCGAATCCTAGCAATCGGCCATCAGGCCCCAGCTTCTGCAATATGAGGCGACTGTGTCCGCCACGCCCGAAGGTTCCGTCCAGATAGCAGCCATCCGCGCGCACCGCGAGAGCCTCGACGGCTTCTTCGAGCAGTACGGTGATGTGGGTAAAGCCGCTAGTAATAGTCACAGGATCAAGTCACGTAATTCATCAGGCATCGCGCCAGGTTTTTGAATGGCCGCCAGATCCGCATCAGCAAGAGCGTTCCAGGCGTCCTCGTCCCACAATTGAAACTTATTGAGCTGGCCAACTAACATCACGCGCTTATCCAACTTGGCATATTCGCGAAGACGCGGTGGCACCAGAAAACGCCCACTGCCATCAAGTTCCAGATCGACAGCGTTACCGATCAAAAGCCTTTGAAGACGCCGGTTTTCCTCGCGAAACGTCGCGAGATCTCGCAACTTGGCTTCAATCAGTTCCCATTCAGAAAGCGGGTAAAGACATAAGCAAGGGTCAACAGCGTCAATGGTTACGATCAATTGCCCGGCGCTACGCGAATCCAACTCGTCACGGTACCGACTCGGCATAGCGAGACGGCCTTTTGCATCGAGATTGATTGCGTTGGCACCACGAAACACAGGCGCATTCTCCAAATACTAACTTTTTGCGCTGAAAAAACCCACTTCATGCCACTTTCTGCCACTTGTGCACACTATAGGAACGCGCCCACCACACCGTCAAGGCACGGTCCTAAGGAAAACCCTTACATTACTGAGATTTAGGAGTGGTTTCGGATGAGAAGCGCTAATTTTGCGAGGGTTCTTTCAGATATTTCCGACACAGCTCAAGGAGCTACGCGCAGAAGTTAATGTGTTTTATTAAGTTTAAGATTTTTTCGGTATTACGAGGGGTGTTGTGCGGCTGAAACGCACAAGGGGGGAAAAAGGTGGAGAGTCGATCTGTAAGCCGGGTTCTGTCGAGGACAGTCATTCCTCTACGACGGCCGTCACCGGACGTCTTTAGCAACCTACCCGGTTCCAGCGCGGGCCACGCCTAGGAACCCTATTTGGTCTTGCTCCGAGTGGGGTTTACCTTGCCACGAACTGTTGCCAGACGCGCGGTGCGCTCTTACCGCACCTTTTCACCCTTACCGGCACCGAAGTGCTTAGGCGGTTATTTTCTGTGGCACTTTCCGTAGGCTCGCGCCTCCCAGGTGTTACCTGGCACTCCGCCCTATGGAGCCCGGACTTTCCTCCCCCCCTTAATTGCGAACAATAAGAGGCAGCGACTGTCCAATCGACTCTCCGCCGCCAAGGTTAACGACACGGATGCCTGAGAACAAGCTTTAAAAAGTCCGAAGCTCAATCACTTAGCGCGCATTCTGGGCAAAACGACGCGTCCTACTCGCCTTTTTGCTTGTCCAGCGCCACTTGATAGAGCAGGTTTTTGCGCACACCGGTAATTTCCGCCGCCAGTGCGGCGGCCCGCTTGAGCGGCATTTCCTCTAGCAGCAGATCCAGAATCCGCCGGGCCTCAGTGCCAATCACGTCCTCGCCTTCGGGCTCGCTCCAACCGGCAACCAACACCACGCACTCGCCGCGCTGCTGATTGCTGTCGTCTTCCACGAATGCCCGCAATTGCGCCAATGGCAGGCCTTTGAGGGTTTCAAACGTTTTCGTCAGCTCACGAGCCAGCAATGCCGGACGCTCCGGCCCGAATACCAGCTCAAGATCCTGCAGGCATTCGAGAATCCGGTGCGGCGCTTCGTAGAAGATCAGTGTGCGCGGTTCTTCCTTGAGCAATTCAAGACGCGCCCGACGGCCCACCGCCTTGGCGGGCAGGAATCCTTCGAAGATAAAACGATCCGACGGCAAACCGGCTGCAGACAGCGCGGCAATCAATGCGCAGGCGCCAGGCACCGGAACCACCTTGATGCCCGCCGCTCGCGCCTGACGAACCAGGTGATAACCTGGATCGGAGATCAGCGGCGTGCCTGCATCGGAGATCAGCGCGACGTCATCGCCCGCCAGCAATCGTGCGATGAAGCGGCTGCCTTCATCGCGTTCGTTATGCTCGTGGCAGGCAGCCAGCGGCGTCGGAATGCCGAAGTGCTGCATCAGTCGCAATGAATGACGCGTATCTTCGGCAGCGATCAGCGCAACGTCGCGCAACACCTTCAACGCCCGCACGCTCATGTCATCCAGATTGCCGATAGGCGTGGCCACTACATAAAGCGAGCCAGCAGCGGAATTTGAAGCAACGTCAGCAGTCAAAGCGCAGACCTCATTTGGTTACCCGTGATGGGTGAAGAGTCGGCATTGTACAGACTACGACTCCACTGCATGGGTAGCGCGCTCATGGAAGAACCTGAAAAAGGATGGAAAATTAATGAGATGCATCGCGATTCGCTATTTCAATACCCGCACATCCGCCGCTTTGGCTGTTAAAAAGCCCGTTCGGCAATCTATATCACCGCTTTAACGCCATCGACGTCGCACCCTTGCCAGCGCTTGGGTACAATTCCCCGCTAATTTGCTCGAGTATCAGGAACATACACATGATCGCTTGCCTGCGGCTGTTCTCTGCCCTCTGCCTCGCTGCCCTGTTGGCGGCTTGTGCCAGCTCGCCTTCGTCCAGCCTTGGCGAACTTCCACGTACCCCTGATGCCAGTATCGAGCAACTGCTCGACCAGGCTGCACAGGCGAAAACTCCGGACCAGGCTGCCTTGCTGAGACTCAGCGCAGCGGATCTGGCCAGTCGGCAGAATGATCCAGGTCGCGCCGCGCAGATTCTTGCGCAAGTGCAGCTGGAACTGTTGAAGCCAGGCCAGCAGGTTTACGCCAGCACATTGGCCGCCGAACTGGCGATGGGCCGCAACCAGCCCAAAGCCGCGCTGACCGCGCTGAACCATCCTAGCCTGCAACGCCTTGGCGAGCTGTCCGTCGAGCAGCAAGTGCGCACCCACACGGTTCGGGCACGAGCACTGGAAGCTGACGGCCAGACCATGGCCGCGATCAGCGAGCGGGTCTTCGTCGGCCCGCTGCTGCAAGGCGCCGAGCTGAGCGCCAACAACGATGCCATCTGGGCATTGGTTGCCGCCCTGCCACCTGAGCAACTGCAAAGCACTGCCAACGATGACGTCGGTGGTTGGCTGAGTCTGGCGCGCGCCGTCAAAGGTGCCGGCACGCTGGAACAGCAACAAGCTGCCATCGACAGCTGGAAAGCACAGAACCCGAAACACCCGGCCGCCGTGCAATTGCCAGCGACACTGGCGCAACTGCGCGCCCTGACCAGCGAACCGCTGACCAAAATCGCTCTGCTGCTGCCTCAAGAGGGCCCGTTGGCCGCAGTTGCCAAGGCGTTGCGCGAAGGCTTCATGGCTGCGCATTACCAGGCGCAGCAAGCCGGTCAGAACCCGCCGTCGATCCAAGTCTTCGACAGTTCACGGCTGACTTCCATGGACGAGTTCTACCGCCAGGCCAAAGCCGCTGGCGTGCAACTGGTGGTCGGTCCGCTGGAAAAACCACTGGTCAAGCAACTCAATGGTCGCGAGCAATTACCGATCACTACCCTGGCGCTGAACTACAGCGACGCAGGATCTGAAGGCCCGCAGCAGCTGTTCCAGTTCGGCCTTTCCGCAGAAGACGAAGCCCGTGAAGTGGCTCGTCGTGCCTGGGCTGATGGCAAGCGCAGCGCGGTCGCCATGGTGCCCAAAGGCGAATGGGGCGACCGCGTCCTGGAAGCTTTCCGTCAGAGCTGGCAGGCCAAGGGCGGCACATTGATTGCTGCCGAACACGTTGATCAGCCGGTTGCGCTTGCCCAGCAAGTCGCCGAGCTGTTCCAGCTGCGCAATAGCGAAGGTCGCGCCAAGCGCCTGCAAAGCACGGTAGGTGCCGACGTCGCTGCCCAGCCGTCGCGTCGCCAGGACATTGATTTCATGTTCCTCGCTGCCACGCCGCAACAAGCCCAGCAGATCAAGCCAACCATGGTCTTCCAGTACGCTGGCGACGTTCCGGTCTACGCCACTTCGCACCTGTTCACCAACAGCAACGATCAGGCGCAGTACATGGACCTCAACGGCGTGCGCTTCTGTGAAACGCCTTGGTTGCTCAACGCTAATGACCCGCTGCGCCAGCAAGTGATCGCACAATGGCCGCAGGCAGCCGGCAGCCTGGGCCGCCTCTACGCCATGGGTGTCGACGCTTATCGCCTGGCGCCACGCCTGGGCCAACTCAAGACCCTGCCTGAAAGCCGCATCGACGGCCTCTCCGGCAGCCTGAGCATGAACCCGGCGCGTCGTATCGAACGTCAATTGCCTTGGGCCGAGTTCGTTGACGGCAAAATCCAGCGCCTGCCGGACACTGCCCCCTGATGCAAGGCGGCACCGGCAAACAAGCAGGGCGCGAGGCTGAGGCCAGCGCCCTGCTGTATTTACAGCAGCAGGGAATGCAGCTGATTGCACAAAACTGGTTATGTAAACGTGGCGAGCTCGATCTGGTCATGCTCGACGGAGATACAGTAGTATTCGTCGAAGTTCGCTACCGGCGCCATTCCGGCTGGGGCG
The DNA here is from genome assembly GCF_049898225.1 of Pseudomonas sp. DSP3-2-3. Classification (NCBI taxonomy): domain Bacteria; kingdom Pseudomonadati; phylum Pseudomonadota; class Gammaproteobacteria; order Pseudomonadales; family Pseudomonadaceae; genus Pseudomonas; species Pseudomonas sp. DSP3-2-3. The sequence continues at coordinate 147,029 of NZ_JAFCXH010000008.1, forward strand.
GAGCGTTGCACAGTGTGGATTTTCGCAAGCAGCAAAAAGTCATTCTGGCAGCACAGCTGTTTTTGCAGGACGACACTCGCTGGGTGGATGCACCCTGCCGTTTCGACGTGGTAGCCATCGAGGGTCAACCGGGTTCCGGTGCCTCTCTGAACTGGCTTAAAAGCGCTTTCGACAGCTGAGTTGCAACGCCCACAATGACGACTCTGAAGCACGCACCACACACCCAATACCGATTTCGCTCTTCGATTTGCGGGCTGCACAGATGTGTGCCGGGAAGCCTCCAGAATCTTCTGGTCAGCGCCCGACCAGCCGCCATACGCTCTAATTAAGGTCACCCAGATGGACATGCAATCCCGAATTCGCCAGCTTTTTCAGGCCAGCATCGATACCAAGCAACAGGCGATGGAAGTCCTTGCACCCCACATCGAGCAAGCCAGCCAGGTCATGGTCAATGCCCTGCTCAACGAAGGCAAAATGCTTTCTTGTGGCAATGGCGGCTCGGCGGGTGACGCTCAGCACTTCTCGTCCGAACTGCTCAATCGATTCGAGCGCGAGCGCCCGAGCCTTCCGGCGATTGCATTGACCACCGATACCTCGACGATCACCTCGATTGCCAATGATTACAGCTACAACGAGATTTTCTCCAAACAGATCCGCGCACTCGGCCAGCCGGGCGATGTATTGCTGGCAATTTCCACCAGCGGCAACTCGGCGAACATAATTCAAGCCATCCAGGCCGCACATGATCGCGAAATGATTGTCGTAGCATTGACGGGACGCGATGGCGGCGACATGGCCTCGCTGCTCTTGCCGGAGGACGTGGAAATCCGCGTACCGGCAAAAGTCACCGCGCGAATTCAGGAAGTCCACCTGCTGGCGATCCATTGCTTATGCGATCTGATCGACAGCCAACTGTTCGGGAGTGAAGAATGACCCTTAATCGCCTCAGCCTGCTGGCTCTGACCCTGTGCCTTGGCCTCAGCGGATGCAGCTCGGTAATCAACGCCAGCCGCGAAAAGCCCATCGAAGATGATCGTGGCACTCGTACCTTCGGCAGCAAGATCGATGACTCGTTGATCGAAACCAAAGTCGCGGTCAACGTCGCCAAGGCCAGCCCTGACCTGGACCAGAACTCGCACATCGTGGTGTCCAGCTTCAACGGCATCGTGTTGCTGGCTGGCCAGACGCCGCGCGCCGACCTCAAGCAGATGGCCGAACAAGCCGCTGCCGCCGTGCAGAAGGTCAAGAAGGTCAATAACGAAATCCAGGTAATGGGCCCCTCCTCATTGCTGGCGCGCAACAACGATGCCTGGCTGACCACCAAGATCAAAAGCCAGATGCTGACTGACAGCGCCATTCCTGCCACACGAATCAAGGTGATTACCGAGAACGGCATCGTCTACCTGCTCGGCCTGTTGACCCAGCAGGAAGCCACACAGGCGACCAATCTGGTTCAGGGCGTGTCCGGCGTGCAGAAGATCGTGAAGTTGTTTGAGTACATCGACTGATACACACCGCTCCCACAGGACATTCACCATGAAAAAGGCGATCCCGAAGGATCGCCTTTTTTATTTCACCACTTTCAGGCTCGGCCGACCGCTGGGGCGCGGCGGCTCGGTTTCCGGTGGCGGACTGTCATCATCCTGCTCGATCTCGTCATCATCCTCGAAGGGAGGCTCCAGATCGAAAACCATACCTTGGCCGTTCTCCCGAGCGTAAATGCCCAGAATCGCCGCCACAGGGACGTACAGGGTGTGCGGCACGCCGCCGAAGCGACCTTCAAAACTGACTGCTTCGTTATCCATGTGCAAGTGACGCACGGCGGACGGTGAAACGTTCAGGACAATCTGCCCATCGTTGGCAAAGCCCTGAGGGACCTGAACCGATGGGTATTCCGCATTGACCAGCATATGCGGGGTGCAATCGTTATCGACGATCCACTCATAAAGAGCACGAATCAGATAAGGGCGACTGGAGTTCATCAACGGCTCCTTAAGCCTTAGCGCATGTCACGCTCAACACCAGACAGACTCGCCTGAAATGCCTCGCGCGCAAACTGGCGCTCCATATAATCAAGCAACGGCTTGGCAGGCCGCGGCAACTCGATACCCAGGACGGGTAAACGCCAGAGTATTGGCAATAGACAGCAATCAACCAGACTTTGCTCGTCACTCAGGAAAAAAGCTTTTTCCGCGAACAACGGCGAAACCCCGGTCAGGCTCTCGCGCAGCTCTTTACGCGCCTGAACACGGGCGGCTTCTTTGCTGCGCGGCTCCAGAATCAGATCCACCAGTGCGCACCAGTCACGCTGGATCCGATGGATCAGCAACCGACTGTTGGCACGCGCCACCGGGTAAACCGGCAACAGGGGTGGATGCGGATAACGCTCATCCAGATATTCCATTACCACCGTCGACTCGTACAACGCCAGGTCACGATCAACCAGGGTTGGCACGCTGCCGTACGGATTCACCTCGATCAGCTTCGGCGGATGACGACCCGCAACAACATCAATGATCTCGGCGCTGACACCTTTCTCGGCGAGCACTATGCGCACGCGATGGGAATAGTGGTCGGCGGGGTCGGAGTAACAGGCCAACCGGTTGGTCACGCCCATGGCGGTCCTCCTCGCTTGTTGAATTTATCGAATACAAAAAAAACGAACGCGCCCTGAGGCGCCTCCGATAACGACCGCTTTTGAAGCTGGTGGTCGTCGCGGGCGACAAGATAGCTCATTTACGCAAAGTAAATTCTGCAATCTTTGCCGCCGCTACTATACCCGCCCCGCGTTCACTACCTAAAAGAGACGCCCGAGGGCGCGTATCGTCAACAGTCAGTGCAGCAATTATCAGTGATGAATGTCTTTCCAGTACTCGCGTTTGAGCAGGTAGGCGAACACAAAGAAAAACGCCAGATAGAGCAGCACGTAGGTACCGATACGTTGATGCTGCAACTTCACCGGGTTAGCCGAATAAGCGAGGAAGGTCACGAGATTCTTGATCTTCTCGTCGAACTGCTCTTCGTTCAGGCTGCCGGTTTTCGGCACGATGGTCAGTTGATCGCACGCTTCGTGAGTCAGTGGCGAACCGGTCAGCGGGTCGTATTGTTTCTTCCCGTCTTCCACCACCTGCACTTGCTTGCAGCCTACAACCTGACGCCCCTGCAGACCCACCAGCACGTTCGGCATGCCGACGTTCGGGAAGACCTTGTTGTTCACGCCCCATGGACGCGCCGGATCTTCATAGAACGAACGCAGGTAGCCGTAGAGCCAGTCCGTGCCACGAACCCGGGCAACCAGCGTCAGATCCGGCGGCGCAGCACCGAACCAGGCCTTGGCATCGTTGGACTGCATGCCAATACTCATGTGATCGCCGATCTTGGCACCAGTGAGCACCAGCTTCTCCAGCATCAGCTCATGAGGAATGCCCAGGTCATCCGCAACGCGCTCATAGCGCTGGAACTTGGCGCTGTGGCAGCCCATGCAATAGTTGGCGAAGGTCCGCGCACCGTCCTGCATGGCAGCTTTATCAGACACGTCGATATCGACGCTTTCCAGTTCCGCGCCGTGTTCGGCAGCAAACGAAAGCACTGGCAGAGCAGCAAGAATCAATACAGCAAATAGCTTTTTCATCAGCCAGTCACCCTTTCTGGAACCGGTTTGGTCTTCTCGAGCCGGGTATAAAACGGCATCAGAATGAAGTAGGCGAAGTACAGGAAGGTACACACCTGCGACAGCAACGTACGAGCCGGGGTCGGCGCCAGAACGCCCAACACACCCAGAATCACGAAGGACACACAGAACACCAGCAACCAGATCTTGCTCAGCCAGCCTTTGTAGCGCATCGACTTGACGGGGCTGCGGTCAAGCCAGGGCAGCACAAACAGCACCGCAATCGCCGCACCCATGGCGATTACACCCATGAGCTTGTCGGGAATAGCCCGCAAGATTGCGTAGAATGGCGTGAAGTACCAGACCGGGGCAATATGCTCAGGCGTCTTGAATGCGTTCGCCACCTCGAAGTTCGGTTTTTCGAGGAAGTACCCACCCATTTCGGGGAAGAAGAACACAATCGAGCAGAAGACAAAGAGGAACACCACCACGCCGACAATATCCTTGACGGTGTAGTAAGGGTGGAAAGGAATGCCATCCAGCGGCACGCCGTTTTCATCCTTGTGCTTCTTGATATCGACCCCATCCGGGTTGTTCGAGCCAACCTCGTGCAGCGCCAGGATGTGCAGAACCACCAGACCCAGCACCACGATCGGCAAGGCGACCACATGCAGGGCGAAGAAGCGGTTCAGGGTGATGCCGGAAATCAGGTAATCACCGCGGATCCACTGCGTCAGGTCGTCGCCGATCACCGGAATGGCGCCAAACAGCGAAATGATCACCTGGGCACCCCAGTAAGACATCTGCCCCCACGGCAGCAGATACCCCATGAACGCTTCAGCCATCAACGCCAGATAGATCAACATGCCGAAGATCCACACCAGCTCGCGAGGCTTCTGGTAGGAACCGTAGAGCAGACCACGGAACATGTGCAGATAGACCACGATAAAGAACGCCGAGGCGCCGGTCGAGTGCAGCAGGCGCAGAATCGAGCCGTACTCGACATCGCGCATGATGTATTCGACGGAAGCAAACGCCTCTTCAGCCGACGGCGTGTAACTCATGGTCAGCCATACGCCGGTCACGATCTGATTGACCAGGACCAGCAGCGCCAGGGAGCCGAAGAAGTAGAAGAAGTTGAAGTTTTTTGGAGCGTAATATTTGCTGAGATGGTCTTCCCACATTTTTGTGGCAGGGAAGCGGGCATCTACCCAATCCATGAACTTGCTCATCACGCTTTCTCCTGATCAACGCCAATGACAATAATATTGTCCGACTCATAGGAATGCGGCGGCACTGGCAGATTCAAAGGTGCGGGTTGCGATTTGTAGACGCGGCCTGCCAGGTCATAGTGCGAACCATGGCAAGGACAGAAATAACCACCGACCCAATCCTTGCCCAGGTCGGCAGGGGCTACTTCGGGACGGAAAGTCGGGGAGCATCCAAGGTGTGTACAGATACCGATCAGCAGCAGGATTTCCGGCTTGATTGATCGCACAACAGGATCGACGTAAGTGGGTTGGACCGAACTCTTGGATTCGGGGTCGGACAACTGCCCTGTAATTTTGCCAAGATTTCCAAGAATCTCCTGGGTGCGACGGACGATGAAAACAGGTTGACCGCGCCATTCAGCAATCATCTGCTGTCCTGCTTCGATCTTGCTGATATTCACCTTGACCGGTGCACCCGCGGCTTTCGCCTTGGCACTGGGAAACCATGACCCCACGAACGGGACCGCAGCCCCCACCGCTCCTGCTGCGCCAACCACAGATGTGGCCGCCACGAGGAAGCGACGCCGGCCTGCATTCACGCCGTCATTGCTCATTCCGTCCTCTCCCATCAGCTTTGTGGCCTGTTAAATCAGGCGTCTACTTAAATAAAATTTAGCTGTTATAAATTTTGCCGAATGGTAATGAAAAACCCTTCATTACACAAGGGAATTGCGTTTGGACAAAAAGCCGCAGCCCTTGTATTTCGCGGCTTTCACGGATGAGTCACGTTGTCACACCTAATAGCCACCTACATAATAGCCGCCCATAAAAAAACGCCCAGCTCCGTGAGGAGACTGGGCGTTCTTTTTGAACGAAGTGCGAATTAACGCTTCGAGTACTGCGGACGCTTACGCGCTTTACGCAGACCGACTTTCTTACGTTCAACTTCGCGAGCATCGCGAGTAACGAAGCCAGCTTTGCGCAGAGCGCCACGCAGGGTTTCGTCATACTGCATCAGAGCGCGGGTGATACCGTGGCGGATTGCGCCAGCTTGACCACTCACACCACCGCCAATGACGGTGACGTAGATGTCGAACTTGTCGCCAGTCTCAGTCAATTCCAGCGGCTGACGAACTACCATGCGGGCAGTTTCACGGCCGAAGAAATTTTCCAGCGAACGGTTGTTGATGGAGATATTGCCAGTACCCGGACGCAGGAAAACGCGTGCGGTTGCGGTCTTGCGACGGCCAGTGCCGTAATTTTGAGTCGCCGACATAATCAACTATTCCGTTAAAACTTCAGTTCTTGGGGCTGCTGAGCAGTATGAGGGTGTGCAGTGCCCGCATAGACTTTCAGCTTACGATACATGTCGCGACCCAGCGGGTTCTTAGGCAGCATGCCTTTGACCGCGGTCTCGATCACGCGCTCAGGAGCTTTGGCGATCAGCTTTTCAAAGTTGATCGACTTGATCCCGCCCGGAAAACCGGAGTGTGAGTAGTAGATCTTGTCGGTGGTTTTAGCACCGGTAACGCGGATTTGCTCAGCGTTGATAACGACGATGTAATCGCCAGTGTCAACGTGCGGAGTGTATTCCGGTTTGTGCTTGCCACGCAGACGGCTGGCGATTTCAGTAGCCAGACGACCGAGGGTCTGGCCAGCAGCGTCGACGACGAACCAGTCGCGCTTAACTGTTTCCGGTTTAGCAGTATAAGTTTTCATTAATTAGCCTCAGGGGCCGCCCTGATAAATTGAGACGGCGGATCTTACTGAATAGTGCGTACTTTGACAAGGTCAAAGGCAGCCGAAAACAGCCGTTATCGAGGGCTCGGGTCGACACGTTCGGTTTTCGGCAAGATTTCTCAGGCAAATGGCGCATCACTTCCACTGCAAAGAGCCGCGGAATTATGCCGATTGCGAAAAAAATTTCAACCTGCTTTTATGTTTCCCTTACCAAAGGAGACGCAAATGGATTATCGCCAACTTGGCAGAACCGATCTCAACGTCAGTGCGATCTGCCTCGGCACCATGACCTGGGGCGAGCAAAACAGTGAAGCTGAAGCCTTTGCCCAGATCGAACGTGCCAAAACGGCGGGGATCAATTTCCTCGATACCGCCGAGATGTACCCCGTCCCGCCAAAACCGGAAACCTACGCCAGCACCGAGCGCATCATCGGCAACTGGTTCAAGAAGCAGGGCGACCGCGCCGACTGGATCCTGGCCAGCAAGATCGCCGGCCCCGGCAATGCTATCGAGCACATTCGTGGCGGCAACCTGAAACACAACCGCGAACACATCGTTGCCGCCCTCGACGCCAGCCTGGCTCGCTTGCAGACCGATTACCTGGATCTGTACCAGCTGCACTGGCCGGAACGCAGCACCAATTTCTTCGGCAAACTGGGTTACACCCACACCGATGAAAACTTCACGCCGCTGGAAGAAACCCTCGAAGCGCTGGACGAACAGGTCAAGGCCGGCAAGATTCGCCATATCGGCCTGTCGAACGAAACGCCGTGGGGCACCATGAAGTTTCTGCAACTGGCGGAAAGCCGCGGCTGGCCTCGTGCGGTGTCGATCCAGAACCCATACAACCTGCTCAACCGCAGCTTCGAAGTCGGCCTGGCGGAAGTCGCCATCCGCGAACAGTGCGGCCTGCTGGCTTATTCGCCGCTGGCGTTCGGCATGCTGTCAGGCAAATACGAAGGTGGCGCGCGTCCGGCCAAGGCGCGCCTGAGCCTCTACAGCCGCTTCACGCGCTATTTCAACCCGCAGTCCGAGGCAGCGTGCAGTCGTTACGTGGCTTTGGCCCGTGAGCACGGCCTGGAACCGGCGCAGATGGCGCTGGCATTCGTGACCCGCCAGCCTTTCGTGACCAGCAACATCATCGGCGCCACCACGCTTGAGCAACTGGACAGCAATATCGCCAGTTTCGAGCTGCAACTGTCCGAAGAAGTACTGGCCGGCATCGAGGCGATCCATAAGGACCATTCGAATCCTGCGCCTTGAGTGACAGCCAGTTAATCTCGTGGGACCGGCTTTAGCCGGGAATAGCTCGGCACATTTGATGCATTTGTATCGCTTGGCATGCCGTTTTCCCGGCTAAAGCCGGTCCCACCAAAGCCGGTCCCACAAAGGTGCTAGCCCAGGCAAGAACACCTACAAACTGCGCGCCACAATCTCTTTCATGATCTCGTTGGTGCCCGCATAGATCCGCTGCACCCTTGCATCAGCCCACGCCCTGGCGATCGGGTATTCCCACATGAAACCGTAGCCGCCATGCAGCTGCACGCATTCGTCGAGTACTTTGCATTGCAGGTCGGTGGTCCAGTATTTCGCCATCGCCGCCGTTGGCACATCCAGCTTCCCTTGCAGATGCAATTCCAGACAACGGTCGACAAATACCCGGCCGATCTGCACCTCGGTAGCAATTTCCGCCAGCTTGAAGCGAGTGTTCTGGAAATCGGCAATTGCCTTACCGAAGGCCTTGCGCTCACGGGTGTATTCCAGCGTCCATTGCAGCGCGGCTTCGGCTGACGCCAACGCGCTAACCGCCACGGTCAGACGCTCCTGAGGCAATTCCTGCATCAGATAGGCAAAGCCCATCCCGGCCTGACCCAGCAGATTTTCCCTGGGCACGCGAACATCCTGAAAGAACAATTCCGACGTGTCCTGGGCCTTCATGCCGACTTTCTCAAGGCGCTTGCCCCTGGCAAAACCCGGCGTGTCGGCTTCCACCAAAAACAGGCTGGTGCCCTTCGCGCCAGCCTTGGGGTCGGTCTTGGCGACAACGATGACCAGATCCGCCAGATAGCCGTTGGTGATGAAAGTTTTCGAGCCGTTGATCACGTATTCATCGCCGTCCAGCACAGCGGTGGTTTTCACGCCTTGCAGGTCGGAGCCCGCGCCGGGCTCAGTCATGGCGATGGCCGTGACCATTTCGCCCGATACCAGTTTCGGCAGGTATTTCAGCTTCAGCGCTTCGCTGCCGTAATGCAGGATGTAAGGCGCGACAATGTCCGAATGCAGGGAAAATCCGATGCCGGTCAAACCCAGGCGCCCGATCTCTTCGATCACCACGGCGCTGTACAGAAAATCCGCGGCCATGCCGCCGTACTCTTCAGGCAGATGCGAGCACAGCATCCCCTGCTCGCCCGCCTTGCTCCAGAGCTGGCGGTCGATGTGGCCCTGTTTTTCCCATTGAGCATGAAAAGGCACCGCCTCCTGCTCAAGAAACTTGCGCACGCTGTCGCGAAAAAGTTCGTGCTCTGAGCTGAACAGGGTTCTGGGAATCATGCGGCACCTGAAGGATGAGAAAGCCGTGATTGGCTTGCAGAGCCTATGCTGTTGACGTGCGTGAGGACACTGGACACATCCGACAAAAAATAAGACGATCCAGCCGCTGCTTGACCACTTTCCCATATAAGAACAACAGAATATGTCGACCCAATCTTCCGCGCCGCTGCGACGCGTCAGCATCCTGGCCATTGACGGGGTGTTCGCCTCGACCCTGATGCAGGCCAAGGATTTTTTCCATCTCGCCAGCCTGCGCTACAGCAAACAGCTGGGTCTGGGCCGGACCCCCGCGTTCGAAACCCGCCTGGTCAGCCCGGATGGCAAGTCCGTGCGCAGCTTCAGCGACGTCATCCTTCCGGTAGACGGCGATCTTGCCCAAAGCGATGTGATCGTGATCCCGGCGTTCTGGGATGATTTTGATGCGTTGCGTGAGCGTTATCCGCAAATCCTTCCCTGGTTGCGTGAGCAACACGCCAATGGCGCGGTCTTGTGTGGCGAAGCCAGTGGCGTGTTCTGGCTGGCCGAGTCGGGTTTACTGGATGGCAAGGAGGCGACCACTTACTGGCGCTTCTTCGAACAATTCAGTCAGCGCTTTCCCAATGTCTTGCTCAATCAGGAGAAACACCTGACAGACGCCGACAACCTGTATTGCGCAGGCGGGACGACATCGGCGTGTGATCTTTATATTTACCTGATCGAGCGCTTCTGCGGCGCCAACGTCGCCCAGGCGGTGGCCCGGGACATTCTGTATGAAGTGCAGCGCAACTATTCGCCGGGACGCATGGGATTTGGCGGTCAGAAACTACATCAGGACGTGATGATCCTGCAGATTCAGCATTGGCTGGAAGAGCACTTCGCCGACAAGTTTCGCTTTGAGGATGTCGCCCGGGAACACGGCATGAGCATTCGCAACTTCATGCGCCGTTTCCAGAGCGCTACTGGCGACAAGCCGCTGCATTACCTGCAGCGCCTGCGCATCGAAACCGCCAAGGGCCTGCTCTCCGGGACTCGCAAGAGCATCAAGACCATCAGTTATGAGGTGGGCTACGACGATGCGAGCTTCTTTGCGCGACTGTTTCGCCAACACACTGAATTGTCACCGAATCAGTATCGGCAGCAGTTTCAGCAGGCAGCCTGAAAGCTGCCTGGCTACAAGCCTCAAGCCTCAAGCGGCAAGAAGATATGCGCGCACCTCTCTTGCAGCTTATAGCTTGAAGCTTGCAACTCCCGTCAGGGCTTATGCGCCCGCGACAGGAATTCGTGGGATTGCATTTCCAGCAGGCGACTCAGGGTCCGCTGGAACTCGAAGTTCAGGCGTCCGCCGGTGTACAGGTCCTTGAGTTCCACTTCAGCCGAGATGATCAGCTTGACGTTGCGGTCGTAGAACTCGTCGACCATGTTGATGAAGCGGCGAGCGATGTCGTCGGTGGTGACGTTCATCTGCTCGACACCGCTGATCAGCACGGCGTGGAAAATCTTGCCGAGTTCGATGTAATCGTTCTGGCTGCGCGGCCCGTCGCACAGCTCGCGGAAATCAAACCAGGCCACGTCGTCACAGGTACGAACGGCGCGGATTTCGCGGTTCTCGATCATCAGCACATCATTTTCGATGGCTTTGGTGCATTCCGGCGTCAGGGCGCGGAAGCTTTTGCGCAGACTTTCTTCAGCGGCTGGATCAAGCGGGAAGTGGAACAGCTCGGCTTGCTCAAGATGCCGCAACCGATAATCCACGCCGCTGTCGACGTTGACGATTTCGGTGTTCTGCTTGATAAGGGCAATCGCCGGCAGGAAACGCGCACGTTGCAGGCCGTCTTTATAAAGACCGTCCGGCACGATGTTCGAGGTGGCGACCAGGGTGACGCCATTCTTGAACAGCTCTTCCATCAGCGTGCCAAGAATCATGGCATCGGTGATATCCGAGACGAAAAACTCATCGAAACAGATGACTCGCGCTTCGTCGGAAAACCGCTTGGCGATGATCGTCAGCGGATTCCGTTCGCCCTTGAGGGTGCGCATCTCTTCGTGCACGCGCTTCATGAAGCGGTGGAAGTGCGTGCGGACCTTGTCCTCGAACGGCAAGGCTTCGAAGAAGGTGTCGACCAGATAGGTCTTGCCCCGCCCGACGCCGCCCCAGAAGTACAAACCCTTGACCGGTGCCTGTTCTTTCTTGCCGAACAGCTTGCCGAACATGCCCGGCTTGCTGGTGTGCGCGGCGACCAGGTCGTCGTACAAACGCTGCAAGTGGCGCACGGCAGTTTCCTGCGCGGCGTCATGGAAAAAGTCGGGGCGCTTCAGATCTGCTTGATATCGTTCTAGGGGGGTCATATTCGTTAGCAAGGCAACAAAAACGGGCCGTCACTGTAGCGACGGCCCGGCAGAATGGCAATCAGTCCTGTTGCGGCGCCAGAGCCGTTTTCAGGCTTTCGATGGCTGCATCCCGGCCCGTGGCGTCGGCAAATGCCGGGCTATCGGCCACACATTGGCCATCAAGCCACAGCGTGAAGCTATCGCCTTCAGCGCGAATATCGAGTGCGCCGCCCTGCTGCAACTGTTTGCTGGCAGCACCTGCAGCCTTGCCGTCGGCAAAGTTGCGCGACAACAACAGCTGTTCGCCATCGGCAGCGAGCAGGCGGAAGCGGAAGCTGCCGTCGTCTTCACGGAAGCTGACGAAGCGTGCGCCCTTGGCGGCTTTTTTCTTCCCGGCGGTCGCTACCTGGACGTTGCTGCGGAACGAGCGCAGGCCGACGGCTTCGCGCAGTTCGCCGAGGAACGGCGTCGCGACGCTGCGGGCTTTCGCAGCACCGGCGAGCAGAATGTCTTCCAGATCGGCCGGACGTTCAATCAGGCGATGGTAGTTTTCGCGCGCTTCGCCCAGCTGACTGTCCAGCAGGGTGAACAAGCGATTCTTCGCCTCGCCCCAGCCCAGCCCCTGCAACAACTCGGAACGGAACTCAGCGTTCTGCTCAGGCGTTGCGAACGCCTGATAGAGGGTGAACAGGTGCGAGTTGTCCGGGTCCTTGGCTTCGCCCGGCGCGCGGGAGTCGGTGACGATGCGCGAAATCGCTTCTTTCATCTCTTTGGCGCTGCTGAACAACGGAATCGTGTTGTCGTAGCTTTTCGACATTTTGCGCCCGTCCAGACCCGGTAGCGTGGCAACGCTTTCCTCGATCAGGGCTTCAGGCATGACGAAGAACTCCTTGCCCTGGCCGAACAGGTGATTGAAGCGCTGGCCGATGTCACGGGCCATTTCCACGTGCTGGATCTGGTCGCGGCCGACCGGCACCTTGTGGGCGTTGAACATCAGAATGTCCGCTGCCATCAGCACCGGGTAGCTGTACAAGCCCATGGTGATGCCGGCGTCCGGGTCTTCGCCGGTCTCGACGTTCTTGTCCACCGACGCCTTGTAAGCGTGAGCGCGGTTGAGCAGGCCCTTGGCCGCGACGCAGGTCAGCAGCCAGGTCAGCTCGGGGATTTCCGGGATATCGGACTGGCGATAAAAGGTCACACGATCCACGTCAAGGCCGGCAGCCAGCCAGGTCGCGGCGATTTCCAGACGCGAGCGCTGGATGCGCAGCGGGTCATCGCATTTGATCAGGGCGTGGTAATCGGCCAGAAAGTAGAAAGAATCGGCGCCGCTCTCGCGGCTGGCAACGATGGCCGGGCGAATCGCGCCCGCGTAGTTGCCCAGGTGAGGTGTGCCGGTGGTGGTGATACCGGTCAGGATACGAGTGGTCATGGCGGGTCGCTTATCGGGCTGTCATCAATTCGAAAGGCGCGGCATGACCAGATCCTTGAGATCGGTCAGCTTGCCGTGAAAAAAGTGTCCGCATTCTGCCACTTTCAGCAGCTCATGTGGACGCGTCAGCGCTGCGGACCAGTCATACACCACTTGCGGATCGATGACTTCGTCGGTTTCCGGCTGGATCAGGGTCAGCGGGCAGTTCTGCGGGAGTTGATCCCGTTCGCCAAGACGCATCACCGCAGGCGCGATCATGAACAGATGTTTCAGCTGTTCGCCACCGACCTCAAGACGCCCTCCCAGAGTTGCCGCGACGTAGCCGCCGAAGGAAAACCCGAACAAAGTGATTGGCAGGTCAGGCTGTTGCTCGCGCAACCAGCGGGCCACGGCAACGGCATCTTCGACTTCGCCCGCATTGGCCTCGGACGTACCGGCACTGGCACCGACGCCGCGATAATTGAAGCGCAGGGTACTCAAACCCGCGTCGCGAGCCGTGCGCTGCAGGGTCGAGACGACTTTATTGAGCATGGTGCCGCCCTGTATCGGGTTAGGATGGCAAATCAGCGCCAGGCCTTTGGCATCCGCCAGATCCAGGTAAAGGGCTTCGAGCTGGCCCACGGGGCCATCAATCAAAACAGGGGTTTCGCGCATGAGCAAAAATGAACTCCGTGACCTCGAATTGGGTCGACTCGTCTAGCTGATTGTCTGCCGGTTACGTATCCGTGAGCGTGTCGCGGTATACAGAGCAGGTTCGAGCCGTTAACGTAAAGCAAAGCCGTTTATAGAGGAAGGACTCGTGGAACACTCGCTCTTAGTTTGGTTGTTGCCGACTCTTGCGCTGGTCGCCGGTGTGGCTATCGGTTTCCTGGTCGCACGTCTGCTGCCCAATACCGCCCCCAATGGAACCCAGCGCCAGCTGGACGACGTTCAGGAGCGTTTCGACAATTATCAGAACGAGGTGGTCACTCACTTCAACAGTACGGCTAATCTGGTGCAAAAGCTGTCCCAGAGCTATCAGGAAGTTCAGGAACACCTCGCCGAGGGCGCCAATCGTCTGGCCCTCGATGAACAGACCCGTCAGCGCCTGCTCGCTGCCCTGCACCCGGAAGCCAATACGATCCAGCGTGATCGTCTGACGCCGCCACGTACCGCAGCAGAGCCGCCGAAGGACTACGCTCCGAAAATGCCGAACTCCCCAGGCATGCTGGATGAGCACTACGGCTTGAAAAAGTAATTCGCGACACGCCGCCCACAAAAAACCCCGCCATTGGAATGAATGGCGGGGTTTTTTGTGTGTGGTGTGGTGTGGTGTGGGAGCGAGCTTGCTCGCGAAGAGGCCGGTCCATCTGCCACACGTTTCGAATCTGAAGAAGCTTCGCGAGCAAGCTCGCTCCCACGGGGTTAATTAAGGCAATCAACAAAAAAACCCGCCATCACTGGCGGGTTTTGTTGTTGCGGCCAAGAGGCTTAGATCGCGCCGCGACTGCGCAGCAGCTCCAGCACTTGCTTGACGCTGTCTTCAAGGTTCAGCGCCTGCGTGTCGAGGACCAGATCGGCGTTGAGCGGCACGTCGTACGGGAAGGACTCGCCTGGAATGTTGTCGCCATCGGCGGCATACAGCCCTTGTGGGTCACGTTCGCGGCAGACGGCTGGCGAAGCCTGGACGTAAACGGTCAGCAGACGATCAGCACCGATCAGCGACCTGGCTTGCTCGCGACCTTCGGCATCCGGCGCGACGAACGCCGCCAGCGTCAGCAGGCCCGCCTCGTTGAACTGACGCGCCACGTGAGCGGCACGACGCCAGTTCTCGGTACGCCCGGCACGATCCTGCGGCAGCCCCTTGTTCAGGTCGTGACGCAGGTTCTGGCCGTCAAGTACATACACCGCGCGCCCCATGTCGAACAGCTTGCGCTCGACCGCATAGGCCAGGGTGCTTTTGCCAGCGCCCGACAGGCCGCTGAACAACACGGTGGCCGGTTGCTGGCCGAAGCGCTGGGCACGCTCTTCGGTCGCTACATGGGCGAGCTTGCCATGATGATTGGCGCTGCTGCTGCCCACCGCTTTGGCGATGATCATGCCCGCCGCGACGGTGCCATTGGTCAAGCGATCAATGACAATGAACGAACCGGTGGTGCGGTTGCTGTCGTAACCGTCCAGCGCGATAGGCGAATCAAGGCTGACCTTGACGCGACCAATCTCGTTCAGCTGCAACGAACTGGCTGCACCTTCTGCCAAGGTGTTCACATCCACGCGATGCACGATGCTGGTGATCGAACCCGGCACGTAACTGGTCGCGCGCTTGATGTCGTATTTCTTGCCCGGCAGCATCGGTTCTTCGGCCATCCACACCAACATGGCGTCGAACGCGTCGGAAACCTGCGGCACGTTGTCGGCATGCACCAACAGGTCGCCACGGGAAATGTCGATCTCGTCTTCCATGGTCAGGGTTACCGCCTGACCAGGACCTGCGTGCTCCAGCTCGCCTTCAAAAGTGACGATGGATTTCACGCGGCTGCTCTTGCCCGACGGCAGCACGACGACTTCATCGCCCTTATGCACGATGCCACTGGCCAGAGTGCCGGCAAAACCACGGAAGTTCAGGTTCGGACGATTGACGTACTGCACCGGGAAACGCAGGTCGGTGTAATTGCGGTCGTTGGCGATCTCGACGGTTTCGAGGATTTCCATCAGCGACTGGCCGGTGTACCAGGGCGAACGCTCGCTCTTGTTCACCACGTTATCGCCCTTGAGCGCCGACATCGGCACGAAGGCCATGGTCGTCGGTTTGAAGGCAATGCCGTCGGCGAACTTCAGGTAATCAGCCTTGATCGACTCGAAAACGCTTTCGTCGAAGCCGTTGAGGTCCATCTTGTTGATCGCCACGACGATGTGCTTGATGCCCAGCAGCGAGGCAATGAAGCTGTGCCGCCGCGTCTGGGTCTGCACGCCGTAACGGGCGTCCACCAGAATGATTGCCAGGTCGCACGTTGAAGCGCCGGTGGCCATGTTGCGGGTGTACTGCTCATGGCCCGGGGTATCGGCAATGATGAACTTGCGCTTGGCGGTAGAGAAATAGCGGTAAGCCACATCGATGGTGATGCCCTGCTCGCGCTCGGCCTGCAGGCCGTCGACCAGCAGCGCCAGATCCACGTCATCGCCGGTGGTGCCGGATTTCTTCGAATCGCGGGTGATGGCTTCCAGGTGATCTTCGTAGATCATCTTGGAGTCGTGTAGCAAGCGGCCGATCAGCGTGCTCTTGCCGTCATCGACGTTGCCACAGGTAAGAAAGCGCAGCATTTCCTTGCGTTCGTGCTGGCCCAGATAGGCGAGGACGTCCTCGCTGATCAAATCAGATTGATGACTCATTGCATTCGAGCTCCGAGCTGTAAGCTTCAAGCGGCAAGCTTGTCAGCGTACAGCTAGTCAGAAATTTTGTTGATCAGCCCGCACAGCATTTTTGAAATGCTCGCGGGTCTCGATAATCCAGGCTGCTGCAAGTGGCTCAGCGATATATCCAATTTCACTGCCGATCATAAGCTGAGTTCTCAGCTCGCCGCAGGACGCCTTCGCAATCCACAAAAAGCGACGTTTTTCCTTGGCAGTGAAACGCTCCATGCCTTCCGCAATATTGCTCGGTACCGACAGCCCAGAGCGCGTAATTTGACTCCGGAAAGCCAGATCGGGACAGGAAGCCATCTCCTTGTACAGATCGACCGCCAAAGCCTTGGCCCTTTGCCAAACCAAGAGTTTCTCGAAATCCATTTCGATCGCCTGCTTTTTGATTCACTTGCAGCTTGCCGCTTAAAGCTTTCAGCTGCTTTCTAGAAATAACCCTGACGTTTCTTTTCTTCCATCGAGCCTGCGCCATCGTGATCGATGACCCGGCCCTGGCGTTCGGAAGTTCGCGTCAGGAGCATTTCCTGAATGATGTCGGTGAGGCTGGTGGCCTCGGACTCGACTGCGCCCGTCAACGGGTAGTCGCCAAGTGTGCGGAACCGGACTTTCTTCTTGACGATGCGTGCCTTGTCCTCATCGCTGAGGTGATTGAGCAGGCGCTCGTCGTCGATCATGATCCAGGTGCCGTTCATCTCGATAACGTCGCGCTCGGCGGCGAAATACAGCGGCACAATCGGGATGCCTTCGAGGTAGATGTACTGCCAGATATCCAGCTCGGTCCAGTTGGACAGCGGGAATACGCGGATCGACTCGCCTTTGTTGACGTTGCCGTTGTACACATTCCACAGCTCGGGACGCTGGTTTTTCGGGTCCCAGCGATGCTTGCTGTCGCGGAACGAGTACACGCGCTCTTTGGCTCGGGATTTTTCTTCATCACGACGCGCGCCACCAAACGCGGCATCGAAGCCGTATTTGTCCAGGGCCTGCTTGAGACCTTCGGTCTTCATGATGTCAGTGTGCTTGGAGCTGCCGTGGGTCAGCGGGTTGATACCCTGCGCGACGCCATCGGGATTGACGTGAACGATCAGGTCCAGGCCCAGTTCCTCGACCATGCGGTCGCGGAAACGATACATTTCCTGGAATTTCCAGCGGGTATCCACGTGCATTACCGGAAACGGCAACTTGCCCGGGAAAAACGCCTTGCGCGCCAGGTGGAGCATGACGGCAGAGTCTTTACCGACGGAGTACAGCATCACCGGGTTATCAAACTCGGCGGCGACCTCGCGGATGATGTGGATGCTTTCCGCCTCCAGCTGTTTCAGATGCGTCAGTTTATCGACCATGGTTACTCACGGATTGCGTTCGTTATTGACCGGGCAAAGACCCGGGACGGCCAGCGGGCCGTGTTCGAGGCGGCACTCTAGCACAGCGCCTGCTTCTATTCAGGAGCCGGGATAGATCGAAACGATCTATGGATATACCGCCTCGTTTGGGTGATCAGATCGGATTGGGACAGTCGATGAACAGATGCTCCAGCGCAAAGCGCCGGGCCAGATAATCGCCCAACGCCTGAACCCCGTAGCGCTCGGTCGCGTGATGCCCGGCGGCGATAAAGCTGATGTTGTTCTCCTGGGCGCTGTGAAAGGTCTGCTCCGAGGCTTCGCCGCTGAGGAACAGATCGACCCCGGCCAGCACCGCCTGATCGATATAACCCTGCCCGCCGCCGGTGCACCAGCCGACGCGCCGGATCATCTCGCTGCCTTCGATCAGCAAAGGCTCGCGGCCCAAAGCTTCCTGGACACGCCGGGCAAAATCCCGAGGCATCATCGGCTCGGCCAGGGAACCGACCAAACCGATAACCTTCGCGTTTTCCGGATCGAGTGGCCCTTCGACAGTGATGTCCAACTGCCGCGCCAACTGCACGTTATTGCCGACGTCCGGATGCAGATCCAGGGGCAAGTGATACGCCAGCAGACTTATGTCGTGCTTGAGCAAGGTTTTCAGGCGGCGCTGCTTCATGCCGGTCACGCAGGGGTTTTCGCCCTTCCAGAAATAACCGTGGTGGACCAGGATCAGATCGGCCTGGGCTTCTACCGCTGCATCCAGCAACGCCTGACTGGCGGTGACGCCGCTGACGATACGCATGACTTGCGGGCGGCCCTCGACTTGCAGGCCATTGGGGCAGTAGTCCTGGATGCGGGCGCTGTTCAGATAGCGATCGGCTTCTTCTACTAGGGTGCTCAGCGCAACAGCCATGAAAGACTCCTGAATATTCGGTTCAGAGCGGATAGTGTCCTGACTCGGGAAAACGTACACTTTCGTACAGCTTATTTCCGAGACAGGACAGCAACTGCTCGTATAATGCCGCCCATTATGGCGCAGATGGGCGACCAGCCGCAGCGTCGAACAACTTTCAGGACTGCTCAATGTTCAAAGCACTGCGGTTTTTCGGCTGGCCGTTGCTGGCCGGTGTGCTCATCGCTCTACTGATTATTCAGCGCTACCCGCAATTGGTCGGCTTGCCCAGCCTCGATGTGAATCTGCAACAGGCCCCACAGACCACCAAAGTCCAGCAAGGACCGGTGTCCTATGCCGACGCCGTCAGCATCGCTGCGCCGGCGGTCGTCAATCTCTACACGACCAAGATGGTTAACAAGACCAGTCATCCGCTCTTCGAAGACCCGCAATTCCGGCGCTTTTTCGGCGACAACCTGCCCAAGCAGAAACGCATGGAATCCAGCCTTGGCTCGGGCGTGATGATGAGTCCGGAAGGCTACATTCTGACCAACAACCACGTGACGACCGGCGCGGACCAGATCGTCGTGGCGCTCAAGGACGGTCGGGAAACCATCGCCCGGGTGATCGGCAGCGACCCCGAGACCGACCTTGCAGTGCTCAAGATTGATCTGAAGAACGTGCCGGCAATCACCATTGGCCGCTCGGACAGCATCCGCATCGGCGATGTCGCGCTGGCTATCGGCAACCCGTTCGGCGTCGGCCAGACCGTGACCATGGGCATTATCAGCGCCACGGGCCGCAATCAGCTTGGCCTGAACACTTACGAAGACTTCATCCAGACCGATGCCGCCATCAATCCGGGCAACTCCGGCGGCGCACTGGTCGACGCCAATGGCAACCTCACCGGCATCAATACCGCGATCTTTTCCAAGTCCGGCGGTTCACAGGGCATTGGCTTCGCCATTCCGACCAAGCTGGCGATGGACGTGATGAAGTCGATCATCGAGCACGGTCAGGTCATTCGCGGCTGGCTGGGCATTGAAGTGCAACCCTTGACCCAGGAACTGGCAGAGTCGTTCGGTTTAAAGGATCGTCCAGGCATCGTGGTCGCGGGTATTTTCCGCGACGGACCAGCGCAGAAAGCCGGTTTGCAACTGGGTGATGTAATCCTGAGCATCAATGGCGAGCCCGCCGGCGACGGACGACGCTCGATGAATCAGGTGGCCCGCACCAAGCCCAGCGACAAGATCGACATCCAGGTCATGCGTAACGGCAAGGAAATGAAGCTCAGCGCCGAAGTCGGCATGCGCCCGCCACCGGCGGTGACGCCGGTTGAGCAGGAGTAATTCTGCGGACAATCGTTTATCACATGAATATGCAAAATCTGTGGGACCGGCTTTAGCCGGGAAGGCGTCAGTTATAACGACACCGATGCAGCGAATGCATCGGCCTCTTCCCGGCTAAAGCCGGTCCCACAAAGCGAAACTGCGCAGCACTTTTCGGTTACAACCCCGCCAACCCATCCAGCAGCGCCTGATTCTGTTCTGGCGTGCCAATGCTGATGCGCAGGAATTGCGCGATGCGTTCCTGCTTGAAGTGCCGCACGATCACGCCTTGTTCACGCAGCTGCGCCGCCAGCCCTGCCGCGTCGTGCTCGGGGTGACGGGCGAAGATGAAGTTCGCCGCCGACGGCAATACCTCGAACCCTTTACCTTGCAACCCCACACTCAGCGCATCACGACTGGCGATCACTGCATTGCGGGTGGCGTCGAAGTGTTCGCGATCCTCGAACGCCGCCGTCGCGCCGACAATCGCCAGACGATCCAGCGGATAGGAGTTGAAGCTGTTCTTGACCCGCTCCAGCGCCTCGATGAGATCTGGATGGCCAACCGCCAGACCAACCCGCAAGCCCGCCAGCGAGCGTGACTTGGACAGGGTTTGCGTTACCAGCAGGTTCGGATAACGCTGTACCAGACTGATCGCGGTTTCGCCGCCAAAGTCGATATACGCTTCGTCCACTACGACCACTGAATCCGGGCTCGACTTGAGCAATTTCTCCACAGCCTCAAGGGCCAGCAGGCAGCCCGTTGGCGCATTCGGATTGGGGAAAATGATGCCGCCGTTAGGCTTGGCGTAATCCTCGACGCGAATCTGGAACTGGTCGTCCAGCGGCACGGCGTCGAAATCGATGCCATACAGCCCGCAATACACGGGATAGAAGCTGTAGCTGATGTCCGGAAACAGCAGCGGTTTATCGTGACGGAAAAACGCGTTGAAGATGTGCGCCAGAACCTCGTCGGAACCATTACCCAGAAAAACGTGGCTGGCCGGCACGCTGTAATAACTGGCCACGGCCTGCTTGAGCAGATCGCTGTTGGGGTCCGGATACAGGCGCAAGTCATCGGTCAGTTCGGCACGCATCGCCGACAGGGCCTTGGGCGACGGGCCGTACGGATTTTCATTGGTGTTGAGTTTGACCAGCTTGGTCAGCTTCGGCTGTTCGCCCGGCACATAAGGCACCAGATCATTGACGAACGCACTCCAGAATTTACTCATTTCAGTTCCCCTGCCCTTCAGTACTGTCAATGATTCGATACTCGGCGCTGCGCGCGTGAGCGGTCAGAGACTCGCCTCGGGCCAGCACTGAAGCCGTTTTGCCCAGTTCAGACGCGCCCTGCTCCGAGCAATAGATGATCGAGGAGCGCTTCTGGAAATCGTATACACCGAGCGGCGATGAAAAGCGCGCGGTGCCCGAGGTTGGCAGGACGTGGTTCGGCCCCGCGCAATAATCACCGAGAGCTTCGGAAGTGTGGCGACCCATGAAGATCGCGCCCGCGTGACGGATCAGCGGCAACCAGGTTTCCGGATCGGCTACCGACAACTCCAGGTGTTCCGGCGCGATACGGTTGGCGACTTCAATCGCCTGCTGCATATCCACCACCTTGATCAACGCACCACGGCCATTGATCGACTTGTCGATGATTTCGGCACGCTCCATGGTCGGCAGCAATCTGGCGATGCTCGCCGCGACTTTATCGAGGAATTCGGCATCCGGGCTGACCAGAATCGCCTGGGCGTCTTCATCGTGCTCAGCCTGGGAAAACAGGTCCATGGCGATCCAGTCCGGATCGGTCTGGCCATCGCAGACCACGAGAATTTCCGAAGGCCCGGCGATCATGTCGATACCGACCTGACCGAACACGTGGCGCTTGGCCGTTGCCACATAAATGTTGCCGGGGCCGACGACTTTATCGACCTTGGGCACGCTTTCAGTGCCATAGGCCAATGCAGCAACCGCTTGTGCGCCGCCGATGGTGAATACCCGGTCGACGCCAGCAATACAGGCAGCGGCCAGGACCAATTCGTTGATTTCGCCACGCGGAGTCGGCACAACCATGACTACTTCGGTGACGCCCGCCACTTTCGCGGGAATGGCGTTCATGAGCACCGATGAAGGGTAAGACGCCTTGCCGCCCGGCACGTACAGCCCGGCACGATCCAGCGGCGTGACTTTCTGGCCCAGCACCGTGCCATCAGCCTCGGTGTAGGTCCAAGAATCCTGTTTCTGCTTTTCGTGGTACATGCGCACCCGATCCGCTGCCTTTTCCAGTGCTTCGCGCTGGGCCGGGGTGATGCGTGTCAGGGCCAGCTCCAGACGCTCGCGAGGCAGGATCAGATCCGCCATCGAAGCGACCTGCAATCCGTCAAAGCGCTGCGTGTACTCGACCAATGCCGCATCGCCACGTTCACGCACGGCTTTGATGATCTCCAGTACGCGCTCGTTGACCGAATCATCAGACACACTTTCCCAGCTCAGCAGATGATCCAGATGATGTGCGAAATCAGGGTCAGCAGCATTGAGTCGGCGAATTGCAGTCGGTGCGGTCATAGCGAGAGCCTCATAGGAATGGCAAAAACTCAGGCGCCCTAAACTAGCAGTCGATCCGCTTGGGCACCTGAGAATTCTGGCTATGAGGCGGATAGACGGGCGCGACTCAAGGTCGCGCGGGTAAGTCAGCCGCGGTGTCGTGACTCCACTGCATTGCGCAGGGTGTCGATGAGCGCCTGAATGCGGGCGTGCTGCATTTTCATGGAAGCCTTGTTGACTACCAGACGCGAACTGATCGTGGCGATCAATTCCTGAGGCTCCAGGCCATTGGCGCGCAGCGTATTGCCGGTGTCGACCACGTCGATGATCTTGTCGGCCAAGCCAATCAGCGGTGCCAGTTCCATCGAGCCGTAGAGCTTGATGATGTCAACCTGACGGCCCTGCTCGGCGTAATAACGCTTGGCAACATTGACGAATTTGGTGGCTACGCGCAGGCGCCCTTTGGGCTCCACGGCGCCAATGGCACCGGCGGTCATCAGCCGGCACTTGGCAATCTGCAGATCCAGCGGCTCATACAGGCCCTGGCCGCTGTATTCCATCAACACATCTTTACCAGCAACACCCAGGTCGGCAGCGCCATGCTCGACGTAAGTCGGCACATCGGTGGCACGCACGATCAACAGGCGCACATCGGCCTGGGTCGTCGGGATGATCAGCTTGCGGCTCTTGTCCGGATTCTCGGTCGGCACGATGCCCGCTTCAGCGAGAAGCGGCAATGTGTCGTCAAGAATACGGCCCTTGGACAGTGCGATGGTCAACATGGGAAACGTCAGTCCTTATCAGGAAACTTTTGCCCGGACGCAAACGGCGCCGAACAACCCTCACGCGAAGAACACCAGGCATGAGGTGGAACGATTCAGAAATCACACAAGTGTCGAAGTACATATCCTACAGCCTGACCGAACTGATTCGGCCGGGCTGTCGGGATACTTGAAGTCTACTAGCCCGGAACGCGACGGATCTTCGCGCCCAGCATTTGCAGCTTCTCTTCGATGCACTCGTAACCACGATCTATGTGGTAGATGCGGTCGATCAGGGTGTCGCCCTGGGCAACCAGCGCCGAGATCACCAGACTGGCCGATGCACGAAGGTCGGTCGCCATCACTGGCGCGCCTTTGAGAATCTCGGTGCCGGTCACGATTGCGGTATTACCCTCAACCTGGATCTGCGCGCCCATGCGATGCATTTCGTACACGTGCATGAAGCGGTTTTCGAAGATGGTTTCGATCACGGCGCCAGTGCCTTCAGCGATGGCATTGAGCGAAATGAACTGCGCCTGCATGTCAGTCGGGAACGCAGGATACGGTGCGGTCCGGATGTTGACGGCTTTTGGCCGCTTGCCGTGCATGTTCAGTTCGATCCAGTCAACGCCGGTGGTGACTTCGGCACCCGCTTCCTGAAGCTTGAGCAACACCGCTTCGAGGATCGTTGGATCGGTGTCCTTGAGCTTGACGCGACCGCCAGTAGCGGCGGCGGCAACCAGGTAAGTACCGGTTTCGATGCGATCCGGCATGACCTTGTAAGTCGCCGAACCCAGACGCTTCACGCCATCGATGGTAATGGTGTCAGTGCCGGCACCGTGAATCTTGGCACCCATGGCAATCAGGAAGTTGGCGAGGTCGACTACTTCAGGTTCGCGGGCGGCGTTCTGCAGAACGCTGCGACCGTTGGCCAGGCTCGCGGCCATCATGATGTTCTCGGTACCGGTCACACTGACGGTATCGAAGAAGAAATGGGCGCCGCGCAGGCCGCCTTCAGGCGCCTTGGCCTTGATGTAGCCGCCTTCCACGTCAATGATCGCGCCCATGGCCTCAAGACCACGGATGTGCAGGTCGACCGGACGCGAACCGATGGCGCAACCGCCAGGCAACGCAACTTCGGCTTCACCGAAACGGGCAACCATCGGACCCAGCACCAGAATCGAGGCACGCATGGTTTTCACCAGTTCGTACGGGGCGATCAGGGTCTTGATGGTGCGGGCGTCAATTTCAACGCTGAGCTTTTCGTCGATTACAGGCTCGATGCCCATGCGACCAAACAGCTCGATCATGGTGGTGATGTCGTGCAGGTGTGGCAGGTTCTGCACGGTGACCGGTCCGTCGGCCAGCAACGTAGCGGCAAGAATCGGCAGGGCAGAGTTCTTCGCCCCGGAGATGCGGATTTCGCCATTGAGACGAACGCCGCCAGTAATAATCAGTTTATCCATAAGAATCTCGACGCCAATTGGCTCAGGTGCGCTCGGCCCATGCAGCGCGGCTGAAAAATTTCATAGTGACCGCATGGATGCTGCCATCGGCGATCCACGGGTTCAGATGAGCATAGATCTGCTGCTGACGCTTGACGGGGCTAAGCGTAGCCATCTCGTCACTGATCACGTTGAGCTGGAAGTTGCAGCCTTCGCCTTCAACTTCGACCTGGATCTCAGGCAACTTCCCTTCAAGGAAGCTCTTAACTTCTACGGCGTGCATGCTTAACCTCGATTGGCGACCTACGCGCGCGGGTCGGCCATCATACAAAAAAGCCCACTCAATGCGAACCCCGCAACGCGGGACCCGGACGAGGGGCTCATTCAATGGACATCATTCAATGGTTGCCAAGCAGCTCGGTCAGCTCTGACACCTGGGCAATCTTGCGCATGTCTTCAGGCATCGCGCGAACGGTGACCGACTTGCCTGCGTCCTTGGCGTCCCGCATGAATGCGAGCAACAACGCGAGGCCGACACTGCTGGACTTCTCGACGCCAGCGCAATCCAGTACCACGGTTGGCAGCTCGCTCGACTTGATCAGTGCCGCACCCTGCTTGCGCAGGGCCGGGCCGGACCGATAGTCGAGCACACCAGTCAATTGCAACTCACCCGGTGCGCCAAGTCGAATGGCGGACTCAGTCATTGCGCAGCCTGACCGGCGGCGTCAGGTGCCTTTTCCTTGGCCTTGGCAACTTCGCCAGCCCAATTATTGATGGTTGCATCCAGGTTGTTGCCGTTGCGCTGCATGGCGTCGGAGAACTGATCGCGGAACAGCTTGCCGATGTTGATGCCATTGATGATCACGTTGCGCACTTTCCACTCGCCGCCAAGCTTGACGAGGGTGTAGGACACTGGGTAGTTCGCCCCGTTGTTGCCCTTGACCAGCATGTCGACGCTGGTGCGGTCGTCACCTTCAGGCTTTTCCGGGGAAACAGTGATGCCCTGGTTGTTGTATTCCAGCAAGGCATTGCCATAGAACTGCATCAGGCTGCGCTTGAAGTTTTCCTGGAAGCGCTGCATCTGGGCCGGCGAAGCATTGCGTGAATACTTGACGGTCATGATGCTCCTGGAAATGCCATCGGCATCCACCACGGGCCCGACAATGCGGTTGAGTGCATCGTAGAAGGCGCTGGGATTGGTTTTGTACTGTTCTTTGTTGGTTGCCAGGTCAGCGAGCAATTCCTTGGTGGTGCGATCCACCAGGTCATGCGCGGACGGCGTAGTGGCCGCATTGGCCAGCATCGGTAGCAACGCCAGTAATACCAGCAGGCCACGGCGCAAGGTCGAGATCATGTAAAAGCTCCTCATTTGGCGTCTTTACTCACGGTATTGAGCAGGAATTTTCCGATCAGGTCTTCCAGCACCAGCGACGACTGCGTGTCATGGATAGTACCGCCATCCTTGAGCAGGCTTTCATCGCCGCCCACGCTGATACCCACATATTTTTCACCCAGCAAGCCGGCCGTCAGGATCGACGCCGTGGAATCCACCGGAAGGTTATCAACCTTCTTCTGCAGCTCCATGGTCACCCGACCGGTGAAGGTATCGCGATCAAGATCGATCGCAGTCACCTTGCCAATCGTGACACCCGCCATGCTGACCTTGGCTCTGACAGTCAAACCGGCAATATTGTCGAAATTTGCATAAAGTTTATACGTTTCGCTGGTGGCGCTGCCGCTCAGACCGCTGACGCGCAGGGCCAGCAATAGCAAAGCCAGTATCCCGGCCAGCAGGAACAGGCCGACACCGGTTTCGATGGTGCGGTTTTGCATCAGAAATCTCCAAACATCAAGGCGGTCAAGATAAAGTCCAGGCCCAGTATGGCCAACGAGGCGTATACGACTGTTTTGGTAGTGGCGCGACTGATCCCTTCTGACGTGGGCTCGCAATCGTAACCCTGGAACACGGCGATCCAGGTCACCACAAACGCAAAAATCATGCTTTTAATGACACCGTTGACCACGTCACCGGTGAAAGAAACGCTGTTCTGCATGTTCGACCAGAACGAACCTTCATAAACACCGAGCCAGTCGATGGCGACCCAGGAGCCGCCCCAGATGCCGACCACGCTGAAGATCATGGCCAGGATCGGCAAGGAGATGAATCCGGCCCACAAACGCGGTGCAATGATGTACTTGAGTGGATCGACACCAATCATTTCCAGGCTCGACAGCTGCTCGGTGGACTTCATGTTGCCGATCTCGGCGGTCAGCGCGGAACCCGCACGACCAGCGAACAGCAATGCCGCCACTACCGGCCCCAGCTCACGCAGCAGGGTCAATGCTACCATCTGGCCAACGGCCTGCTCCGAGCCGTAGCTGGAGAGGATACTGAAACCCTGGAGTGCCAGAACCATGCCGATGAACATGCCGGAGACGACGATGATCGCCAGGGACATGACACCGACCGAATGCAATTGTTTGACCAGCAATTGAAAGCTGCCACCGATCCCGCCACGACCGAACAAGGCATGGACCAGAAAAATCCCTGATCGTCCCAACACGGTGAGGATATCGATAGCGGAACGCCCAAGCAGGCGTATCCGCTCTATTAATGACTTGCTGCGCATCAGCGCTTCCCCAAAAGATCTTCGCGATAATCCGGCGCCGGATAATGAAACGGCACGGGGCCGTCTGGATCGCCGGTCATGAATTGACGGATACGAGGGTTGTCCGAGCCCATCAGCTCTTGCGGAGTCCCCTGCCCCAGTACCTGACCATCGCCTACCACATAAAGGTAATCGGCAATGCTGGCGGTCTCGGCCAGATCATGGGAAACGACCACGCTGGTAATCCCCAACGCATCATTGAGCAGCTTGATCAGCCGAACCAGGACGCCCATTGCAATCGGGTCCTGGCCCACGAAAGGCTCGTCGTACATGAGAATCTGTGGGTCCAGTGCGATTGCCCGCGCCAGCGCTACACGGCGCTTCATGCCGCCGGAAAGCTCGTCCGGCATCAATTCGATCGCACCGCGCAGCCCAACGGCCTGCAACTTGAGCAAAACAATGTCACGAATCATTTCTTCGGGCAGTTCGGTATGAACGCGCAAAGGAAATGCCACGTTTTCGAACACATCGAGGTCGGTGAACAAGGCGCCGCTTTGAAACAGCACGCCCATGTGCTTGCGTGCGTCAAACAGATCGCTGCGCGACAGCCTGGGCAGGTTCTGGCCGTTGACCCAGATTTCGCCGGCAGACGGACGCAGTTGTGCGCCCATCAGGCGCAGCAGGGTTGTCTTGCCACTGCCCGAAGGCCCCATGATGCCGGTGACTTTGCCACGGGGAATACGAATATCGACATTTTCGAAGATGCTGCGCGTACCGCGCTTGAAGGAAACGCCCTTCAGCTCGATCGCGTAGGCGTTATCGGCACTCATCAAAGCTCCTTGCGCTACAGACTCACTCTCAGCTGCCTGATCCCTTGGCGGGAGGCATGCTGTCTAGGTGGGCCGAACAGGCCGCGAACTATACCACTGCAATATCACGCCGCCCAAGCGAGAACCGGATGAATCAATATCACGACAAATAATTTGCGCCATTTCCCACAAAGTTGTAGGCAGTTGCGGATAGGTTCACGGGTTTGAAAACAAAGTGTGACGATCAAGCGTGAGGGAATCGCGCATTACCGCTATAATCGCCGCCTTTTAGAAGGCTGAACAATTTACCCATGAGCCAGTCCAGCGACCTGATCCAGTCTGCACAACGTACCATTCGCCTCGAACTGGAAGCCGTAGAAGGCTTGCTCAGTCATATCGATGCGGATTTCGTCCGCGCTTGCGAGATGATTCTTGCCAGTAAAGGGCGCGTTGTCGTGGTCGGCATGGGCAAGTCCGGGCACATCGGCAAGAAAATCGCAGCCACGCTGGCCAGTACCGGCACGACCTCATTCTTCGTGCATCCGGCTGAAGCCAGCCATGGCGACATGGGCATGATCACCGCCGATGACATCATCCTGGCGCTGTCCAACTCCGGCACCACCGCCGAAATCGTGACCTTGCTGCCGCTGATCAAGCGCCTTGGCATCAAGATGATCAGCCTGACGGGCAATCCGGCATCGACGCTGGCCAAGGCCGCCGACATCAATCTGAACGCCCGCGTTGAGCACGAAGCCTGCCCGCTGAACCTGGCCCCGACGTCATCGACGACGGCGGCATTGGTGATGGGTGACGCGCTGGCCGTCGCCTTGCTGGAAGCACGCGGCTTCACTGCCGAGGATTTTGCCTTCTCCCATCCGGGCGGCGCTCTGGGCCGACGGCTGTTGCTCAAAGTCGAGCATGTCATGCATACCGGCGACGAACTGCCCAAGGTGCAACGAGGCGCACTGCTGCGTGACTCATTGATGGAAATGACCCGCAAGGGTCTGGGCATGACCGCAATTCTCGAGGCCGATGGACGACTGGCGGGGATATTCACCGATGGCGACTTACGCCGCACGCTGGATCGCCCTATAGACATCCGCCTGACCACCATCGATGAAGTCATGACGCTCCATGGCAAGACTGCGCGCCCCGAAATGCTGGCGGCCGAAGCCTTGAAAATCATGGAAGACCACAAGATTGGTGCGTTGATCGTCGTCGACGAAAACGACCACCCCGTCGGCGCATTCAACTTGCAGGATCTTCTGCGCGCGGGCGTCATGTAATGGGAGACGTGACCATGACCACTGATTTGCTGCAACGCGGCAAGAACATCAAGCTGGCGATTTTCGACGTCGATGGCGTGCTGACTGACGGCCGCCTTTACTTTCTGGAAGACGGCAGCGAGTTCAAGGCTTTCAACACGCTGGACGGCCAGGGCATCAAGATGCTCATCGCCTCCGGCGTCACCACTGCTATCATCAGCGGCCGCAAGACTCCGATTGTCGAGCGCCGAGCCAGCAATCTGGGCATCGCGCACCTGTATCAGGGTCGTGAAGACAAGCTGGTTGTGCTGGATCAATTGCTCGGCCAGCTCAATCTGAGTTACGAACAGGTCGCTTATCTGGGGGATGATCTGCCAGACTTGCCAGTCATCCGTCGTGTCGGACTGGGCATGGCAGTTGCCAATGCCAACGGTTTCGTACAGCAACATGCCCATGGCGTTACCAAGGCACGCGGTGGCGAAGGCGCGGCTCGCGAGTTCTGCGAACTGATTCTCAGCGCCCAGGGCAACCTTGAAGCAGCCCACGCCGCCTACTTATAGAAGCCATTTATGTTCAGTAAAAAAATTCGCTCGTTTCTGATCTTCGGCGTGTTGGCGGTGCTGCTCGCCGCTGCCGGCTATTGGAATATCAGCCCTGAAAGCTTCATGGATCAGCCCGTGACGTCGGTGGACGAAAGCGCTATCGATTTCTACGCAATCAACGCCCACAGCGTTCAGTACCTGCCGGATGGCAAGCTGCAATACGAAATGACGGCGGACAAGGTCGAGCACCTGAAGGCTACCGACGTAACGCTGCTGACCACACCGGACCTGCAAATGTTTCGCGGCACGCTTTATCCGTGGCATATCCAGAGCAAGCAAGGTGAAGTTTCCCCTGGCGGCACTCAGGTCGAATTGATCGATTCGGTTCGCGTAGCACGAACCGATGATAAAAACCGTACGACCATTATCACCAGTAGTCGAATGACCGTATTCCCACAGAAGCAATATGCGCAGACCGAGCAAGCCGTTAGAATCGACGGCGCGGGCGGTGTGACCACGGCCAAGGGAATGAAAGCGTATTTGAACGACGGCAGGATGGACCTGCTGTCCAACGTAAGAGGACAGTATGAGGCTCGTTAAAACCCTTCCTTTATTGCTCGGCCTGGGCGCAGCACTGGGAAGCGCGAGCGCCTGGTCCCTGCCGACTGACCGCGATCAACCGATCCACATTCAGTCTGACGATGCGCAGCTTGATGATAAAAAAGGCGTGGCCACCTACAAAGGCAACGTCATCATCACGCAAGGCTCGATGAAGATCACCGGCAACACCGTGACCATCACCCGTAACGCTCAGGGCGAAGTCGACGTGTTCACCTCCGTTGGCAACCTGGCTTATTACGAGCAGAAGCCCTCGGTGGACAAGCCTATCGTTCAGGCCTACGCCATTACCATTCAATACTACGCGGCGCAGGATCGCATCGTATTGATCGACAAGGCCAAGGTCATCAATGACGGCAACACGTCCGAAGGCGAGAAAATCGTTTACGACACCGTGAAGCAGATCGTTAGCGCCGGCCGTGCCAATGGCAACAAGGTCACCGCACCGCGTCCGCGTATCGACATGGTGATCCAGCCGAAAAAGAAAACCGACCAGCAGAAGGCCCAGTAAATGGCGACGCTGAAAGCCCAGCATTTGGCTAAAAGCTACAAGGGCCGTCAGGTCGTACGCGATGTGAGCCTGTCTATCGACAGTGGGCAAATCGTTGGCCTGCTTGGGCCTAACGGTGCCGGCAAGACAACCTGCTTCTACATGATCGTCGGCCTGGTTCAGGCCGATCAGGGCCGCGTCCTGATCGATGACCTGGACGTCAGCCACCAGCCGATGCACGGCCGTGCGCGCGCAGGCATCGGTTATCTTCCCCAGGAAGCCTCGATCTTCCGCAAGCTTTCGGTAGCCGACAACATCATGGCGATCCTTGAGACCCGCAAGGAGCTGGACAGCGCCGCGCGCCGCAAGGAACTGGAAAGCCTGCTGCAGGAATTCCACATCAGCCATATCCGCGACAACCTGGGCATGAGCCTGTCCGGTGGTGAACGTCGCCGGGTGGAAATCGCCCGCGCCCTGGCCACCTCGCCGAAATTCATCCTGCTCGACGAACCTTTCGCCGGCGTGGACCCGATTTCGGTAGGTGATATCAAGCAGATCATTCATCACCTGAAAGCCAAGGGTATCGGCGTTCTGATCACCGATCACAACGTCCGCGAAACCCTGGATATCTGCGAAACCGCTTACATCGTCAACGATGGGCAACTGATCGCCGAAGGCGATTCGGAAACCATTCTGGCTAACCAGCTGGTGAAAGAGGTTTACCTCGGTCACGAGTTCCGCCTGTAATTGCTGCGGTGTCTCGCTTCCCCAAGCGGGCAATGCCCGAGTGTTTCAATGATGCAGCATTAATTGCCATCACACTCTAGGCAAACACTTCGGTTTCAGGCATATAATTTGCTTATGTAGGCGCCCCGGCGCCCTGATAGTGGATGGCGCATGTGCGCCGGCGAATAAGGTGTTAGCCCCAGCCATGAAACCATCGCTAGTCCTGAGAATGGGCCAGCAGCTGACGATGACGCCGCAGCTGCAACAGGCCATCCGCTTACTCCAGCTTTCGACTCTGGATCTCCAACAGGAGATTCAAGAGGCGCTGGAATCCAACCCTATGCTGGAACGCCAGGAAGAAGGCGACGATTTCGACAACGCCGATCCACTGGCTGACAATATCGAGCAAAAGCCCAATCCTGATGTTCAGGAGCCGACTTATCAGGAATCCGCCCCGACGGTCGACAACCTGGAAGAAGGCGAATGGAACGAGCGCATTCCCAATGAATTGCCGGTGGACACCGCCTGGGAAGACGTCTATCAGACCAGCGCCAGTAGTCTGCCCAGCAATGACGACGATGAATGGGACTTCACCACCCGCACATCCGTCGGTGAAAGCCTGCAGAGCCATTTGCTCTGGCAGCTGAATCTGGCGCCGATGTCGGACACCGATCGTCTGATAGCCGTGACGCTGATCGACTGCATCAACAACCAGGGTTATCTGGACGAAACACTCGAAGAAATTCTCGACGCCTTCGATCCTGAGCTGGACATTGAGCTCGACGAGATCGAAGCCGTTCTGCACCGCATCCAGCAGTTTGAACCCGCCGGTATCGGCGCGCGCAATCTCAGTGAGTGCCTGATGCTGCAACTGCGCCAACTGCCTGCCAAGACCCGCTGGCTCGCCGAAGCCCAGCGCCTGGTCAGCGACTTCATTGACTTGTTGGGCAGCCGCGATTACGGCCAGCTGATGCGCCGCATGAAGCTCAAGGAAGACGAACTGCGCCAGATCATCGAACTGGTCCAGAGCCTCAATCCACGGCCGGGCTCGCAAATCGAATCCGCCGAAGCCGAATATGTCGTCCCGGACGTCATTGTGCGCAAGGATAACGAGCGCTGGCTGGTCGAGCTCAATCAGGAGTCGGTCCCTCGCCTGCGCGTGAACCCGCAATACGCCGGATTCGTGCGGCGTGCCGACACCAGCGCCGACAACACCTTCATGCGCAATCAGTTGCAGGAAGCCCGCTGGTTCATCAAGAGCCTGCAGAGCCGCAATGAAACGCTCATGAAGGTCGCGACCCAGATCGTCGAGCATCAGCGCGGCTTCCTGGAATACGGCGACGAGGCGA
This sequence comes from Pseudomonas sp. DSP3-2-3, assembly GCF_049898225.1. NCBI lineage: Bacteria > Pseudomonadati > Pseudomonadota > Gammaproteobacteria > Pseudomonadales > Pseudomonadaceae > Pseudomonas > Pseudomonas sp. DSP3-2-3. The sequence goes on from NZ_JAFCXH010000008.1 coordinate 179,995, forward strand.
TGAAGCCGCTCGTCCTTCATGACATCGCTGAAGCGGTCGGCATGCACGAATCGACGATTTCCCGCGTGACCACGCAAAAATTCATGCATACGCCACGTGGCATCTACGAACTGAAATATTTCTTTTCGAGCCACGTAAGCACGTCCGAGGGCGGTGAGTGTTCGTCCACAGCGATTCGCGCGATCATCAAAAAACTGGTTGCCGCGGAAAATCAGAAAAAGCCGTTGAGTGACAGCAAGATCGCTGGTTTACTGGAGGCACAAGGCATTCAGGTAGCTCGTCGCACAGTTGCTAAATACCGCGAATCACTGGGCATTGCGCCATCTAGCGAACGCAAGCGACTGATGTGACCCGGCAAGGGTAAAGACGTGGCGCGCACACTCCGCAGTCGTTTTTACCCAAGCCCCAGCTGCAGGCCAAAGCGTTCCAGTGGTAGGCAAAAGCCTGCCTCTTTATGCACTGGCAATAAGGAGAAAGCGGTATGCAAGTCAACATCAGTGGACATCAACTGGATGTGACCGACGCCCTACGCGACTACATCACCGAAAAACTCGGACGACTGGAGCGCCACTTCGACAAGATAACCAATGTGCAGGTCATCATGGAGGTCGAGAAGCTGAAACAGAAAATCGAAGCCACCCTGCACATCCCCGGCGCGAAGGTAGTCGCCAATGCGGAACATGACGACATGTACGCGGCGATTGACCTTCTGACCGACAAGCTAGACAGACAATTGCTCAAGCATAAGGAAAAGCAGATCGGCCACCTCCAGGGTGCGACGGCTCGCTGATACCCCCACACATGATCCGACTCGAAAACATCCTGACCCCCGGCCGTTCACTCGTGAACGTGCCGGGCGGCAGTAAGAAACGCGTACTTGAACAGATTGCCAATCTGATCGGCAGAGAAGTGCCTGATCTGGACTCGCAAACCCTGTTCGAAAGCCTTGTTGCCCGCGAAAAACTCGGGTCTACCGGCTTTGGTAACGGCATCGCCATCCCGCATTGTCGCCTGAAGGGTTGTCACTCGCCCATCAGTGCGTTGCTGCACCTGAACTCACCGGTTGATTTCGATGCCATTGATGGCGCGCCTGTGGACCTGCTGTTTGTCCTGCTGGTTCCGGAAGCTGCCACCGATGCACACCTGGAGCTCCTGCGCCAAATCGCCAGCATGCTTGATCGCAAAGAAGTGCGTGACCGTCTGCGCAGCGCTGAAAGCAATGAAGCGCTTTATCAGGTGGTACTGGACGAGCAGAACGGGCATTAACCATGCGCATGATTATCGTCAGTGGCCGTTCAGGCTCCGGCAAGAGCACGGCCCTGGATGTACTGGAGGACAGCGGCTTCTATTGCGTTGACAACCTCCCCGCCGGCCTGCTGCCTGAGCTTGCCGAACGCGCGCTGATCAACACGGAACTGGCCGAGCCACTGCTTGCGGTTTCCATCGACGCGCGCAATCTGCCAAGCCACCTGACCCGCTTCCCGCAGATGCTTGAGGAAGTACGCTCGCGCAACATTCAGTGCGATGTGCTTTACCTCGATGCCGACGAAGCAACCCTGTTCAAGCGCTTCTCGGAAACCCGCCGCCGCCATCCGCTGAGCACCGCAAATCGCTCGCTTGCGGAGGCGATCCGCGACGAAACCACGTTATTGGGCCCGATCATCGATCTGGCCGACCTGAAGATCAACACCACGCACCTGAACCTCTATCAGTTGCGCGACACGCTGAAACTGCGCCTGCTGAACAAGCCGGAACCGGGCACTGCATTCTTGATTGAGTCGTTTGGCTTCAAGCGTGGCATGCCGGTGGATGCTGATCTGGTTTTCGATGTCCGCTGCCTGCCCAACCCCTACTGGAAGCCGGAACTGCGCGAACAATCGGGCCTCGACCAGCCGGTTATCGACTACCTTGCTGCGCAGCCCGACGTCGAGGAAATGTTCCAGGACATTTTCACCTACCTCAACAAATGGCTACCCCGCTTCGCTGCCAGCAATCGCTCCTATGTCACCATTGCCATTGGCTGCACCGGCGGGCACCACCGCTCTGTTTACCTGACCGAGCGCCTCGGCCAGGTCCTGCATCAATCTCTCAAGAACGTTCAGGTCCGTCACCGCGACCTAAGCTGAAAGGACTTCCACTGCGATGCCCGCTCGTCAAATAACAATCATCAACAAGCTCGGCCTGCACGCCCGCGCCGCCGCCAAATTCGTCGGCGTAGCCGGAAGATTCCCTTGCCAGATCAGAGTCGGCCGTTCGCCTGAAAGCATGGTCGATGGTAAAAGCATCATGGCCGTCATGATGCTCGCCGCCGGCAAAGGCACCGAAATCTACCTGTCGACCGAAGGCGAGGAAGAAGACGCTGCGCTGGATGGCCTCGTCGAGCTGATTGACAACAAGTTTGATGAGGGTGAGTGATTAGCGCCTCAGCGCACTCAGCTCAACTCGCAAAATTTTCGATTTTTATCTGTCCGTCCGTCCGGGAAAAAATCCGAAACCTTATTCAGGTTCCGAATTCGGGATGCAGCGCACCGGTCAGACTTGATTCAGGAATCAACCCTTCTTCACAAACTCCGACTTCAGCTTCATCGCGCCGATGCCGTCGATCTTGCAGTCGATGTCGTGATCGCCGTCGACCAGGCGGATGTTCTTGACCTTGGTGCCGACCTTGACCACCAGCGAGGAGCCTTTGACTTTCAGGTCCTTGATGACGGTAACGGTGTCGCCGTCTTGCAGCGTGTTACCTACTGAGTCCTTGATCACCTTGACGTCGTCGGCAGCTTCGGCAGTTCCTTCGGCGGACCATTCGTGCGCGCATTCCGGGCAGATCAGCATCGCGCCGTCTTCGTAGGTGTATTCGGAATTGCATTTCGGGCAGGCAGGTAAGCTCACGGTGATTCTCGCGTCAAAGGATAAAAACCATGGATTATAAGGGGTTTTTCCCGATGCCGGTGGACGAATCCCCGCAAGCATTCGTCGAACGCGCGCTCAGACCAGCGCGGTATCCATCACCATCATCAGGCAAAAACCGGAAATCAGCCCAAGGCTGGCAATCTTGTCATGCCCGTTACGACGGGATTCCGGGATGATTTCCTGGGTCACCACCAGCAGCATCGCACCTGCCGCAAAGGCCAGGCCCAGCGGAAGCAACAGCTCGGCGATGGCGACCAGCCAGGCACACAGCAAGGCGAACACCGGCTCCACCAGACCGGATGCGGCACCGATGAGGAACGCCTTGAAACGCGACATCCCTGCGCCCGCCAATACCAATGCGATGACCAGCCCTTCCGGCACGTCCTGAAGGGCGATCCCCATGGCCAGGCTGTCGGCATCGGGCAGACCGCCCCCCGCAGAAACACCAATGGCCATGCCTTCCGGAATGTTGTGGGCAATAATCGCGATGACGAATAGCCAGATGCGTGGCGCAATGACCGGCAACTCGGAGGAGCCACTGAGCGGCGAGCCTTTGGAGACACTGTGGTCGACCACGAACAAGCCAATCGCACCGAGAAAAATCCCCAGACTGACCAGTCCGCCAGCGCCCCAAGGCGAAAATCCAAGGCCTTCAGCGGCGCTAAGGCCCGGCACGATCAGCGAAAACGCCGTCGCGGCCAGCATCACTCCGGCGCCGAAGCCCAGCAGACCATCGGAAACTGCCACTGGCATATTGCGAATAACCAGCACCGGCACTGCGCCCAACGCGGTCCCCAAGGCGCATATCGCGCCGCCTTCCAGCGCGCGCATCAAGCGCGGCTCCAGGCTGAGCCAGCTCAGACCTTGCGAGACCAACAGCGCAGTGCCGGCCAGCAGCAGAATCGAACCCAATGCCAGGCGAAACAAACGCCCGCTGCTGATCGTGACTATTTCCGTGCGCATAAACTGCCTTGGATCGGTGGTGGAAAATCAGGCCAGAGCGGCCTGGTAACGCCGGGAGACTTCGGCCCAGTGGATGACGTTATAAAACGCGTTGATGTATTCCGGACGGCGGTTCTGATAGCGCAGGTAGTAAGCGTGCTCCCATACATCCAGGCCCAGGATTGGCGTATTGCCGTTCATCAACGGGCTGTCCTGATTGCCGCTGCTTTCGACCACCAGCTTGTTTTCCGGGGTGATACTCAGCCAGGCCCAGCCGCTGCCGAAGCGGGTCAACGCCGCTTTGGTAAACGCATCCTTGAACTGCTCGAAACCGCCCAGTTGTTCATCTATGGCCTTGGCCACTTCGCCCTCAGGCAAACCACCACCTTTTGGCGTCATGACCGCCCAGAACAGCGAATGGTTGGCGTGCCCGCCGCCCTGATTGATGACCGCCGGGCGCAGTTTTTCCGGCAACTGCTGCACCGCGGCCACCAGCTTCTCGATAGGCCACTCAGCCCATTCAGTGCCTTCGACGGCAGCGTTGAGGTTGTTGATGTAGGTCTGGTGATGCTTGGTGTAGTGGATTTCCATGGTCTGCGCATCGATGTGCGGTTCCAGGGCGTCGTAGGCGTAAGGCAAGGCAGGCAAGGTAAACGGCATATCAATGTACTCCGTGGGAATGGCCGAAAGTGGTGGCGGCGTTGCGCTGCAATGACACCCGCGCGTGCTCGCCGCCGCTGCTCAGCAGCCGATGGGTCCGGGGGTATTCGCCGTGTTCACTGATGAACGTCAGCAATTCGGCGTAGGTTTTGCTGCTGTGCCGTAGCGCCGCTTTGCGTAGCGCGGGCGTGAAATGCGCGTCCTGCATGACGTGTAGCAAACGCTGGTGGATGGCGCAGAGGTATTCCGCGCTCTCCTCCGGCTGCTTCAGGCTCAGATGCAGGTCGGCCAGGTTGTGATGGGAAATGACGCACGCCGCCACGGCTTCGTCAGGGTTCGGCCAGCGGTCGAACAACACTTGGGCCAGCGCCAGCGCCTGTAGATACAACTCACGGGCGTCAACCAGCTCACCGAGATTGAAACAGCGATTGGCACGTTCGATAGTGCGTTTCCAGTGCTCCATGGCGCGACTCCTCAAGCAGTGGCTGGCAAGCGTCAGATCCCGCCAGCGGTCAGTTTTTCCGGATCGAGCAGCGTTTCCAGCTGGCTACGCTGCAAGTCGGTGTGTTCAAGGGCGACATTAATAATCGGCCGCCCTTGCTGGTAGGCGGTCTTGGCGATCTCGGCGGCCTTCTGGTAGCCGATGATCGGATTCAAGGCGGTCACCAGGATCGGATTGCGCGACAGCGCTTCCTTGAGCCTGGCTTCGTTGACCTTGAAGGTGGCGATGGCTTTGTCGGCCAGCAGACGGCTGGAGTTGGCCAGCAACTCGATGCTGCTCAGCAGGTTGTGGGCGATGATCGGCAACATCACATTCAGTTCGAAATTGCCCGACTGGCCAGCGACAGTGATGGCGGCGTCGTTGCCGATGACTTGCGCGGCAACCATGGCGGTGGCTTCCGGGATCACTGGATTGACCTTGCCAGGCATGATCGACGAACCCGGCTGCAAGGCTTCAAGTTCGATCTCACCCAAACCCGCCAGTGGTCCGGAATTCATCCAGCGCAGGTCATTGGCGATTTTCATCAGCGACACCGCGGTGCCCTTGAGCTGGCCGGATACCGCGACGGCGGTGTCTTGCGAGCCGATCAGCGCGAACAAATCCTTGCCCGGCACGAACTCAACATGGCTCAGGCGACTCAGGTGGGTGCTGAAACGCCTGGCGAACTCAGGATGCGCGTTGATCCCGGTGCCCACCGCCGTGCCGCCCTGCGCCAGAGCTTGCAGGCTCGGCAACAAACCTTGCAGGTGTTCGATATTGGCGCGGATCTGCTGCGCCCAGCCGTTCAACACCTGGCTCATGCGTACTGGCATGGCATCCATCAGGTGCGTGCGGCCGGTCTTGATGAAGGGATAAACCTCGACAGCCTTGCGCTCGATCACCTCAACCAGATGGCTCAGCGCCGGCAGCAGTTGCTCGTGCAGCGCCAGCGCCGCGCTGACATGAATCGTGGTGGGAATGATGTCGTTGCTGCTTTGCCCGCAATTCACGTGATCGTTCGGATTGACCGCCTCGCCCAGCACACGGCTTGCCAAGGTCGCGATGACTTCGTTGGCATTCATGTTGGTGCTGGTGCCGGACCCGGTCTGAAATACATCCACCGGGAAGTGCGCCATGTAATCCGACGCCAGCAGATCCTGGCAAGCGGTGACGATGGCCGAGCTCTGCGCTTGAGAAATCTGCTCCAGTTCCAGATTGGCCTGGGCCGCAGCCGCTTTAGCGAGCAGCAATGCCCGGACGAATTGCGCCGGCATGCGCAGATTGCTGATGGGAAAATTATTCACCGCACGCTGAGTCTGCGCGCCATACAGAGCCTCGGCCGGCACCTGCAATTCGCCCATGCTGTCGCGTTCGCCACGGGTATTACTCATCGGAATATCCTTGCACCAGTTCAGTAAGAGAAATCGAGGGTTGCAGCACGCAGGTCGCCAGTTGCCGGGCCAGCGCGTGCACGCGTTGCTGCTCCGCGCAGGACGTGGCAAGCGCCTGAAGATCGCGCAACGGTCGCCAGGCCTGATCGACGCATAAGCAGCGCCAATGCCAGGGCAGAACCGTGTCGCGGGCGGTATCCAGCAAGGTGCGGAAGGAAGTTTCAGCAATCATTGCGCGAGGCGTGGCCGTGAAACGCGCCAGATAGCGGCCTTCAGCCAGGTAATGGTCGATCAGCCGCGGCTCGTCAGGATCGAGGGCGCAACGGACTCTCAGACTCAAGCCGCGCCAGTTCTCCAGGTGCGGCGGCAACGCGTGCAAGGCAGGACGCATGAAACCCGTCTCATTTACGTAATGATATTCATTATTAAATGATATTGAGAATCAAAACAACCATAGAGAGGACGCGGATATAGATCTGTTGGAGCGAGGCTTGCCCGCGAATCAGGCACCTCGGTGACCAGATCTGGCGCGTTATCGTTCTTCGCGGGCAAGCCTCGCTCCAACGAACACGTTTCAATTCAAAAGGTTAGGTGTTGATTGATGAGAGCCAACTTGTTGGCGAGACGAATATTGCCTCGCCAACAAGTTCGCTGCTACAGCGGCTCTGGAAAAGTGGATCAGCTACCCGCAACCGTCATTTTTTCGATCAATACCGAGCCGGTGCGAATGTTGCTGCGCAGTTCCAGGTCGTTACCGACGGCGACGATCTGTTTGAACATGTCGCGCATGTTGCCCGCAATGGTGACTTCCTGAACCGGGAACTGGATTTCGCCGTTCTCGACCCAAAAACCCGCCGCGCCACGGGAATAGTCGCCCGTGACCATGTTCAAGCCGCTGCCCATCAGCTCGGTGACCAGCAGGCCGCGCCCCATGCGACGCACCAGCGCAGCCTGATCTTCGCTGCCGTGAGTGACGAACAGGTTGTGTACGCCGCCAGCGTTGGCCGTGCTTGGCAGATTCAGTTTACGGCCCGAATAGGTGCTGAGGATGTAGGAAACCAACTCGCCGCCTTCGACGAAAGGCTTGGCGTACGTCGCCAGACCGTCACCGTCAAAGGCTGAACTGCCCATCGCGCGCATCAAATGCGGACGCTCGTCGATGGTCATCCATTCCGGAAACAGCCGCTGGCCCATGGCGCCTTCGAGGAACGAAGACTTGCGGTACAGGTTGCCGCCGGAAATGGCCGCGAGGAAACTGCCGAACAGACCACCGGCCAATTCTGCGGAAAACAGCACCGGCACTTCACAGGTCGGCACCGGCCGCGCGCCCAGACGGCTCGCTGCACGCTCTGCGGCCTTGCGTCCGATACTTTGCGCGTCGGCCAATAGTTCGCCCTGGCGGCTCACGTCGTACCAGTAATCGCGCTGCATCTGGCCTTCGCCTTCAGCGATCATGACGCAGCTAAGGCTGTGCCGGGTCGACGAATAACCACCGATGAAACCATGACTGTTGCCGTAGACACGACAGCCCTGATGCGTGCTGAGCGTGGTGCCATCGGCATTCTTGATCCGGCTGTCGGCATCGAAAGCGGCTGCTTCGCATACCAACGCTTTCTCGATGGCCTGTTCCGGGGTGATGTCCCAGGCGTGATACAGGTCGAAATCCATCTGCTCCCTGGCCATCAGCGCGGCATCAGCCAGGCCTGAGCTTTCGTCTTCCGAAGTGTGCTTGGCAATCGCCAGCGCTGCCGCGACGGTTTCGCGAATGGCATCCGCGCCGCTGGCCGAGGTGCTGGCTGAGCCTTTGCGCTGACCAACGTACAAGGTAATGCCGAAACCCTGGTCGCGATTGAACTCGACCGTTTCCACTTCTCGCTGGCGAACCGAGGTCGACAGGCCCTGCTCCAGCGACACCGCCACTTCGCAGGCGCTGGCGCCCTGGCGCCTGGCTTCGGCGATGATTTGTTCCACTTGTTCCTGCAGTGCGGGCAAGGCCTGTGGGCCAACGCTTTGTGATGCACTCATGACTTTCTCCATCAAATTCTGCTTTCGGCACAGGCCGAGTACCGACCGGGCCGGACAAGCGGCCCCCGACTGGTTATCATGGCGGCGTTTATTTGCGGACTGCCCCCATGGTTGATTCTTACGACGACTCCCTCGACGGGGAGAAAAGCAAAACTCAGGTCAAACGCGAGCTGCATGCTCTGGTTGATCTTGGCGAACGCCTGACGACGCTCAAGCCTGACTTGCTGGCCAAGCTGCCGTTGACCGACGCCTTGCGCAAGGCCCTGGCCGATGCGCCCAAGCACACGGCCAACATTGCGCGAAAACGGCACATCATGTTCATCGGCAAGCTGATGCGCGATCAGGATCAGGACGCCATTCTGGTGTTGCTTGATCAACTCGATGCCTCCACTCGCCAATACAACGAACGTTTTCATGGTCTGGAACGCTGGCGTGATCGTTTGATCGCCGGTGACGACGCCGTTCTGGAGAAGTTCGTCGGCGAATACCCGGAAGCGGATCGCCAGCAACTGCGCTCCTTGATTCGCCAGGCTCAACACGAGCTTGCGCAAAACAAGCCGCCGGCCTCCAGCCGTAAAATCTTCAAATACATTCGTGAACTGGATGAGAAGGTACGCGGCTTGCGCTAGCTTCCTGTGGGACCGGCTTTAGCCGGGAAGATGTCTTCCCGGTTAAAGCCGGTCCCACAAAAGCCGGTCCCGCAACCTCTACCTATCAACCGCCCGTGCCGCCTACCGTGATCGCATCGATCTTCAGGGTCGGCTGACCCACGCCTACCGGAACCGACTGGCCGTCCTTGCCACAGGTGCCGACGCCGCTGTCCAGCGACAAGTCATTACCCACCATCGACACCTTGCTCATCGCCTCCGGGCCGTTGCCAATCAAGGTCGCGCCTTTGACCGGGGCAGTGATCTTGCCGTCTTCGATCAAATACGCTTCGCTGGTGGAAAACACGAACTTGCCGCTGGTGATGTCGACCTGGCCACCGCCGAGGTTGGCGCAATAGATCCCGCGCTTCACCGATGCAATGATTTCCTGCGGGTCGCTCTGCCCGGCCAGCATGTACGTGTTGGTCATGCGCGGCATCGGCAAGTGCGCATAGGATTCGCGGCGACCGTTACCCGTCCGCGCCACGCCCATCAGCCGTGCGTTGAGCTTGTCTTGCATATAGCCCTTGAGAACGCCGTTTTCGATCAGCGTGGTGCATTCGGTCGGCGTACCTTCGTCATCGACGCTCAGCGAACCGCGACGACCGGCCAGCGTACCGTCATCAACGATGGTGCACAGTTTGGACGCGACCATTTCACCCATGCGTCCGCTGTATGCGGAACTGCCCTTGCGGTTGAAGTCGCCTTCCAGACCGTGACCCACGGCTTCGTGAAGCAACACGCCCGACCAACCGGAGCCCAGCACCACTGGCAAAGTGCCGGCCGGTGCCGGAATGGCTTCCAGGTTGACCAGCGCCTGACGCAGCGCTTCCCGCGCATAACCCATGGCGCGGTCGTCGCTGAGGAAATAACGGTAATCGGTACGCCCGCCGCCGCCATGCCCGCCGCGCTCACGACGGCCGTTCTGCTCGACGATCACGCTGACGTTGAAGCGCACCAGCGGTCGTACATCGGCGGCCAGGCTGCCATCAGTGGAGGCGACGAGAATGCGCTCCCAAACCCCGGCCATGCTGACGGTCACCTGCTGGATACGCGTATCCAGAGCGCGGGTGGCAACATCGACACGCTTGAGCAGTTCGACCTTCTCCGCGCGCGTCATGACTTCCAGCGGGTTGTCCGGCGCGTACAACTGGGCAACATCCTGGGTCGTGAACGCCTGAACGGTGCCATTTTGCCCGGCACGGGAAATCGAACGCGCCGCGCGCGCCGCCGTGCTCAAGGCTTCATGGGTAATCGCATTGCTGTAGGCAAAGCCGGTTTTCTCACCCGATTGCGCCCGCACCCCAACGCCTTGATCGAGATTGAAACTGCCTTCCTTGACGATGCCGTCTTCCAGCGACCATGACTCGGAAATCTGCCCCTGGAAATACAGGTCAGCCGCGTCGATGCCCGGGCCGGCCAGCTCGCCCAGCACCGATTGCAGGCTGTCGAGGGTCACGCCGCCGGGGGCCAGAAGGTGTTCGCTGACTGAGGACAAGTCGCTCATATTCACTCCGAGGTCTGCACAGGCCGCAATGCGTCCTGCGAAAAAAAGCGCCGGTGACTGGACACCGGCATCCGCGCCCGTATGGACGCCTGTTCATCAATGTCGCGTTCGCCCAGCAGCACCGCTTCACCCTGCGCCTGCTCGGCCAGCACTCGACCCCAGGGGTCGACGATCGCGGCGTGCCCATAAGTTTCCCGAGGTCCCGGATGAACCCCGCCTTGCGCGGCCGCCAGCAGATAACACTGGGTTTCAATGGCTCGCGCACGAATCAAAATGTCCCAATGCGCCGCACCGGTAACGGCGGTGAAGGCCGACGGTGCGGTAATCAATTCGGCGCCCGCTTCACGCAAGGCGCTGTACAGCTCAGGGAAGCGCAGGTCATAACAGACGCTCAAACCCAGCCGACCCACGGGCGTGTCGACAACCACCACGTTATTGCCATGAGCGTAGTCATCCGATTCCCGATAACGACCCCGATTGTCCGCCACGTCCACATCGAACAGGTGCAGCTTGTCGTAACGCGCCACCTGTTCGCCGTGCTCATCGATCAACAGCGAGCAGGCGGTGACTTTGCCGTTCGGCTGATCACCGGGCGGCAGCGGCAAAGTGCCGGAAACTATCCATAAGTTGAGGTCGCGAGCGGCCAGTTTCAACCATGGCAGGATAGGACCTTGTCCTTGAGCCTCGGCGCGACCGATATCGGCGACGTCGCGACGGCCCATGGCAGCGAAGTTTTCCGGTAATACCGCAAGCCGTGCGCCGGATGCCGCAGCCTGCTCCAGCAAGCGGCGCGCCTGGTCCAGATTGCCCAGGACATCGCTCTGACTGACCATTTGAATCACGGCAAAAGACATGGCGCACTCCGCTGATGACAGGCCACCACTGTACTCCATGGCGTGTTATTGAGGTTTCTCAAAAGGCTTGTCGAAGGTGATCTTCGGTTCTTTCCACGGCCCTTCGACCTTGTACTGCACACTGGCAAACCGCGCGACCCGGTCACCCAGCAGCTTGTCCACCAGGAACAGCGCGCCGCCAATGGCCGGAGCGCCGACGATCAGCGCTGCAATCGGCAGATTGTTGGTCACCGGCAAGGTCACCAACAGCTTGGCGTCGACCCGGTCCTTGACCATGTCCAGTGTGCCGTCCAGCTCCAGGTTGCTTGAAGGCCCGGTCAAGGTGATCGGCTTGCGCGTCACGTAGACGCCATCACTGGACACCAGCAACCCTTTGACCCGGTCGTAGCTCAGGCCTTTGCCGAGCAAATCCGAGAAATCCAGACGCAAACGACGACCAATGGAGTTGAAGTTAAGCAGACCGAAGACCCGCAGCGCTGCGGCGCCACCTTCGACTTCGACGAACTGGCCGCTGCGCAAGGTTGCGTCCAGGCTGCCGGAGAAGCGCTTGAGGGCGACCCACGCCGGAGAGCCGGGCCAGCGGCCATCAACGTTCAATTCGAAATCTTCACTGGTGACCGTTGGCGCAAATCCCCAGCCTTTGAGGACGTCGGCGAGATTCTTGCCATCCAGACGGCCTTTGTACCAACTGCTGCTGGAACCCGGCGCGCCTTCCCAGACGCCCTCGCCTTGCAACAGCATGCCTTTGAGGCCCATGTCCATATCCAGGAAGCGGATGCCGGTGGCGGTCGGCCGGGTTTTCAGCGACCACGCGCCGACCAGCTGCTCACCCTGAAACACCTGGGTGATCTTGATATTCATCGCTGGAATCCTGGTCGGGTCGACATCGGCCAATGGGTCCGGCGCGTTTTCGATGACTGCGGCATTCGGATCAGCAGCGGGCAGACGCACGTAAAGCAGGTCAATACCGATGGGCGCAGTTTTCGCATCGGGAATGCTCGCGCCGCCCTTGATCAGTTGACTGTCCAGCGACAACCCCCACGCGGTGTCGCTGCGCTTGAGCTGGACACTGGCTTGATCGAGGGTGGTGCCCATGGCCGTGAGCTTGCCGATTTGCAGGTCCACATTGTTAACCAACTGTTTGGCGCTGCCGCCCGGATCATTGCCAGCGTAACGTTCGACAACCGCTTGCCATGGCGCCACATCCAGTTCCGACAGAGAACCGCGCACGCGCAGCCCCTTGGCATCGGGAACGATGGCGCCGCCGTTGCCGAGGAACAATTCACCGCGCCCGTCCGCCAGTTTCCCCACGGGAGAGGCAAACGCCAGATTGGCGAGGTTCGCGTAGGCGAAGCCATAACGGCGCTCGGCGCCTTGCAAGGTCATGCGAAATTCGCTGTCACGGCTTTCATCGGCGGCTTTGCCGAACGGTGCCGGCAAATCGATAACCACGCCTTTGAGGCTGGAATTGATCTTCAACTGGCTGTCATTGCCCAGCGTCAGTTGCAGCTGATACGGCAGATCGCCCGACACCGGCAGCGCCTGGGTCACGCCCAGCCATTCGGTAAGTTTGGGCAGCGTGATCTGGCCATTGGCGACCACTCGGGTAATGTTTGCCCCCGGTTTGCCCTCGGCAGCGATTTCCGCCGTCACCGGACGATCAAAGGCTTGCGCCCGCACGCCCTTGCCGCTCAGGCCCTTGGCGTTGTCAAAACGAAATTCACCCTTGAGCCGAGTCAGTTCCAGGACTGGATCGCTAAGTTTCAGCCGCGCCCCGTCGGTACTGAAATCCACCGCGATCTTCGGCTCCTGGCCTTTGACCAGCGGAATATCCAGCTTCAGCTTGCCTTGCAGCGGGCCCTCGCCTTGCCAGCCGGCAAAAGTGCTGGCGGTACCGATGGGCGCTTCCTGGAGAATCTTCACGCCATCAGCCAGACCACCGGCAAAGTCACCGTCCACCAGCAAATGACTGTCCTGCCCGGCTGGCACATGCGGGATATTCACCAACACGTTGCTGACCTGGGTATTGAGCAACTGGCCTTTGCTGGCCTTGATGCGCACGCCGCTGTTTTCCACGTAGACCTTGCCGTTGACGCCGGTCAGCTGCGGCCAGCCCGGCTGGAACGCCAGGGTCGCGTCACGCACTTTGAAGAACAGGCTGATCACCCGCGCGGTGTCTGGCGCGCCCTTGTTCAGAGAGCCTTGATACTGAAAGAAACCCTGGTCGACCTTGCCAGCCAGAATCGCCGTGCGCAGCCATTCGTCCAGCGCAGGGCTGAGGACCGCCGGCAGGTATTTGCTGGTATAGCTGCCGTCGCCATCGACCATACCGACCCGCAGGTCCATGTAATCTTCCTGGCTGTGATCCAGATGTATGCGAATCAGGAAATCCGCCGCAATCTTGCCTTCGTCGCCGAGCACCTTGATGTACGGCGCAATTAACGTGAACGCTTGCTCATCCAGACGCCAGGTCAGACGCGCATTGGCTTTCGGGTAGGTCCAGGGTTTGGCGAAGATCGGGTCCAGATGCAGCATGAAATCTTCGCTGGCCAGCCGCAGTTCGCCCTGACCGAGATCGCCGCTGATCGCGCCGCTGACATTCCCGGCGGCGGGTGCGCCGTGGTAGGCGTTGAAACCGACCTTGTCCAGATTGGCGGCGAAGCTCAGGCGTTTGTCGCCGGTGGCTTGCGGGCGGAAATCCAGCAATACGTTGCGCAGACCGCCGGTGACCTTGAGGCTGTCGATGACGACCATCAGCTTGTCCGGCAGCGGCGCCAGTGAATCAATCAACGGCGTGACCGGCGTCAGGTCCAGACGATCGGCCTGAACATGCCAGAGTTCTTCCTTGTCGGCCGCGGCCGCCTGTTGGTTGAGCTGAATCCGGCTTTCCCAGCGCTTGGCACCGAGGTCCATGGCGAGGGAACCCAGGGTCACGTCGAAACCTGTTTCATTGCGTTTGAACCAGGCATTGAGGGCCAGATTGTTGATCGTCGAAGCCTTGCGTTCGGCGTAGCCTGCCTTGACCTGCGGAGCGTTGAGCCGCGCCACCGCGCTCTGAATCGTACCCTTGCCCCAGCTCAACCAGAATTCGCCGCCCGCCTTGAGGGTGGAGACTTTCCACTCACGGGTCAGGGTTTTCGGCAGCCATTGCGCCCATTCGCTCTGCGGCAAGCTCAGATAAACATCGGCCTCGCCTTGTTGCCATTTGTCGGCCTGAATGCGCGAACGCAGGTTCAGGGCCACGGGCTGGCCGTCCGGCAACGTCAGCCGCGCATCGAGACGCTGGTGATAACTGCCGGTGGCGAGGCTGAGGTTCACGTAAGTCAGCGTGAGTGGCGCCTGTCCGAACGGCTGCAAGGTAATCTGACTATTGAGCAACGACAGACGCGACACCATCTGCATCTGGGTCAGGACCTGTTGCGGATCGAACGGCTTGTCATTGCTGACCGGCAAACCCTGCAGCGCCCAGCGCCCATCCTGATCCTGTTTCAAGCTCACTTGCAGGCCGTTGACTTCAAGATGCGCGATGCGTACTTCCCGGGCCAGCAGGCTCGCCCACAAGTCAGGCACCGCGCGGATCTGATCCAGGCGAACCGTAGCCGCACCCTCGCCCAGCATCACATCGTGAGCGACGAAAATGGGCGCAAAACCACTCCAGCTGCCTTCCAGCCTGCCGATTGCCAACGGCATGCCCAGCGCGGCGCGAGCCTTGCTCTCGACTTCAGCGCGGTATTCGGAGATCAGCGGCGTGAGTTGACGGCCAACACTGACGTAAAGCGCCGCCAGCACCAGAACCAGCGCGCACAGCATCAGCCCCCAACGCGTCAGGGTGGCAAAAAAACGTGTCAGACGCTCCATGTCCAAGAGCCTCCGCGCCGGGGTCCGCAAAGTTCAGCTTGCGTGAAATGGGCCCGGCTCAATCGTGCAGGTGCGAGTACGTCCGGGTTTTGCTCATTTGCCACGCATAATTCTCGTTATTAGGGCGTCCTTGCCACTGGCCCTGAGGCACTGTTCTCGATACATGTTCACTACGTGCAAGGTCAGAGCAACACCACGTCGTATTGTTCCTGGGAATACATGGTTTCTACTTGAAAACGAATGGTACGGCCAATGAAGCCTTCCAGTTCCGCGACGTTTCCCGACTCTTCATCGAGCAGTCGATCCACGACACGCTGGTTGGCCAGCACCCGATAACCCACCGCCTGATAGGCCCGCGCTTCGCGCAGGATCTCGCGGAAGATTTCGTAGCAGACGGTTTCCGGGGTCTTCAGCTTGCCACGACCCTGACAACTGCTGCACGGTTCACACAAAACCTGTTCGAGACTTTCCCGGGTGCGCTTGCGGGTCATTTGCACCAGACCCAGCTCGGTAATGCCGATGATATTGGTCTTGGCGTGATCCCGTTCAAGCTGTTTTTCCAGCGTACGCAGAACCTGGCGTTGGTGCTCGCCGTCTTCCATGTCGATGAAATCGATAATGATGATGCCGCCCAGATTACGCAGGCGCAGCTGGCGGGCAATCGCGGTTGCCGCTTCCAGGTTGGTCTTGAAAATGGTTTCTTCGAGGTTGCGATGGCCGACGAACGCACCGGTATTGACGTCGATGGTGCTCATGGCCTCGGCCGGATCGATCACCAGATAGCCGCCGGACTTGAGCGGGACCTTGCGCTCCAGGGCCTTCTGGATTTCATCCTCGACACCGTACAGATCGAAAATCGGCCGTTCACCCGGATAGTGTTCCAGGCGATCAGCGATTTCCGGCATCAGTTCGGCAACGAATTGCGTGGTCTTCTGGAAAGTTTCCCGCGAGTCGATACGAATTTTCTCGATGCGCGGGCTGACCAGATCGCGCAAGGTGCGCAGCGCCAGGCCGAGATCTTCGTAGATCACGCTGGGTGTCGAGGCGGACTTGATCTGCTCGCCGATCTGGTCCCAAAGCCTGCGCAGGTAGCGAATATCCATGAGGATTTCGTCGGCACCGGCACCTTCGGCAGCTGTGCGCAGAATGAACCCGCCCGCTTCCTTGATACCTTCGAGGGCAACGCAATCGGTCACGACTTTTTTGAGTCGCTCGCGTTCGGCTTCATCCTCGATCTTCAGGGAAATGCCGACGTGGGCCGTGCGCGGCATGTACACCAGATACCGCGAAGGGATCGACAACTGCGTGGTCAGACGCGCGCCTTTGCTGCCAATCGGGTCCTTGGTGACCTGCACCACAAGACTCTGACCTTCGTGGACCAGCGAGCTGATGCTCTCCACGGACGGGCCTTCGCGCATGGATATTTCCGAGGCGTGAATGAACGCTGCCCGGTCCAGGCCGATATCGATGAATGCGGCTTGCATACCGGGCAATACCCGCACGACCTTGCCTTTGTAGATATTGCCGACGATGCCGCGACGCTGGGTCCGCTCGACGTGGACCTCCTGCAGAACACCGTTTTCCACCACCGCCACGCGCGACTCCATCGGCGTGATGTTGATCAGGATCTCTTCACTCATGACTTGTCACCTTCCAGGCATTGCCAACAGGGTATGCCGAAACGGCCAAGCAGTTCTGCGGTTTCGCACAGCGGCAGCCCAACCACAGCGGAATAACTGCCTTGCAAGCCCTCGACGAAGATCGCCGCCAGACCCTGGATAGCATAGCTGCCAGCCTTGTCCCGAGGTTCGCCGCTGGCCCAGTAAGCTTTTGCTTCATGTGTCGCGATGCTGCGAAAACGTACGCGGCTGCTGACGGTTCGGGTTTCGCAGCGTTGCCGGTCGAGCACCGCTATGGACGTAAGCACTTCATGCTCGCGCCCGGACAGCGCCCCCAGCATGGCCAGCGCATCGGCTTCGTCCACCGGCTTGCCGAGAATCTGGCCATCGAGCACTACGGCGGTGTCGGCGCCCATGACGCAAGCGCCATCGTCAGCCAAACCATCATCGCTCAGCTGTGCAAGCCCGGCCTCGGCCTTGCCCCGCGCCAGACGCTCGACATAGGCCACGGCCGACTCGTTGGGGAATGGGGTTTCGTCGATCTGCGCGCTGAGCACAGTAAAGGGCACGCCGATCTGAGTGAGTAATTCACGGCGGCGCGGTGAGCCAGAAGCCAGATGAAGCTGGGGCATGAGGACATCTCCGTGTCGATGATGGTGAACGCCATCCTGATACAACCGCGTTCGCCCAATGGCTCGTTAGTTGATTCTCAAACGCTTGCGCAACCCGCGCAGGCCATAACTGACCCAAGGCCACAACAGAGCGCTGACCAAGGCTGGCAGCACCAAAGCAAGCGTCGGCTGGCGATTGCCGGTCAGGGCGCTGAGCCACAATTGCGCCAGTTGCGCGAGACCGAACACGACCAGGAGAACCAGACATTGCTGCCAGATGGGGAACATTCGCAGGCGTTGATGCAAGGTCATCACCAGAAAGGCAATCAGGCTCAGGATCAATGCATTCTGACCGAGCAGCGTGCCGTACAAGACGTCTTCCATCATGCCCAGCATCCAGGCGGTGGTCATGCCGATTTTATGGGGCAGCGCCAGGATCCAGAAGGTCAGCAGCAGCGCCAGCCACAACGGCCGGAAGATTTCCATGAATTGCGGCAGCGGCGAAACGCTGAGCAGCAGGCCAATCGCGAAAGTGAGCCAGACGACCCACCCATTGCGGGCCGGAGCATGACTAACCATCGATTCTCTCCCGAGTGGCGGCGGGCGCGGCAGCCGGTGGTTTTGTAACGGCAGGAGGGGTAGCCGGCGTTGAGGCAGGCTTGGCCGGCGGCTTGCTGGCGGGTTTGCTGGCCGGCTTCGGTGCGGTAGTCGCAGGAGTTGTCGGCGAATGCGTCGGCGCAGCAGTGCCTGGCTTCACTGGCGTGGTCGCGGCTGGAGCGGCGCCCGGTTTGACTGGTGCAGTGGCAGCGGGAGCTGTGGTCCCGGAACCCTGGGTGGCTGCAGGCTCGGCAGCTTTTTCGGCGGACTCCTGAGCCTGGGCGGCTTCGGCGGCGCGCTCTTCCGGCGAACGCCCGTCGGAGAACACCAGCAGCAGGTAACGACTGCGATTCAAGGCAGCGGTCGGCACGGCACGAACAATGGCAAACGGCTGGCCGGAATCGTGAATCACTTCCTTGACCGTCGCCACTGGATAACCGGCCGGGAAACGCTGGCCGAGGCCAGAACTCACCAACAGATCGCCTTCCTTGATATCCGCCGTGTCTGCCACGTGCCGCAGTTCCAGGCGCTCCGGATTACCGGTGCCGCTGGCAATCGCGCGCAGGCCGTTACGGTTGACCTGCACGGGAATGCTGTGGGTGGTGTCGGTCAGCAACAGGACGCGAGAGGTGTACGGCATCAGTTCGACGACTTGCCCCATCAGGCCACGGGCATCGAGCACCGGCTGGCCGAGGACCACGCCATCGCGCTCGCCTTTGTTGATGATGATTCGATGGGTAAACGGGTTCGGGTCCATGCCGATCAGCTCGGCGACTTCGACTTTTTCGTTGACCAGCGCCGAGGAATTGAGCAACTCGCGCAGACGCACGTTCTGCTCGGTCAGGGCTGCCAGTTTTTGCAGGCGCCCTTGCAGAAGCAAAGCCTCGGTCTTGAGTTTTTCATTTTCGGCGAGCAGTTCGGTGCGACTGCCAAACTGGCTGGCGACGCCTTGATACAGGCGTTGCGGCAAATCGACTACCCAGTAGGACTGCATCAGGACCAGCGACATCTGGCTACGCAGCGGTTTGAGCACGGTAAACCGGGCATCGACCACCATCAGCGCTACCGATAACACGACCAGCACCAGCAGGCGCACGCCCAGCGACGGGCCTTTTGTGAAAAGCGGTTTAATAGGCCGCTCCTCCAGGGCAAGATTTCAATTGGCTGTGCTTATTCATGCGGCATTGAACCGGCCTGGACAGATGAGAAAGTGAACACCGGATTTCGGCGTCAGCCTAACGCATACAGGTAGCCAAAGCGCTACCTGTAAACATAAGGCTGCCTGAAGTGCTGCCAGCAATCACTCGCTGGAAAGCAGATCCATGGTGTGCTTATCCATCATTTCCAGCGCACGGCCACCGCCACGCGCTACACAGGTCAACGGGTCTTCGGCAACGATCACCGGCAAACCGGTTTCCTGGGCCAGCAGTTTGTCCAGGTCGCGCAGCAAGGCGCCACCACCGGTCAATACCAGACCGCGCTCGGCGATGTCCGAAGCCAGTTCCGGCGGCGATTGTTCCAGGGCGCTTTTCACGGCCTGAACGATGGTCGCCAGGGATTCCTGCAACGCTTCGAGCACTTCGTTGGAATTCAGTGTGAAGGCACGTGGAACGCCTTCGGCCAGGTTGCGGCCGCGTACGTCGACTTCACGCACTTCGCCGCCCGGATAGGCGGTACCAATTTCCTGCTTGATGCGTTCGGCAGTCGATTCACCGATCAGGCTGCCGTAGTTACGACGAACATAGGTGATGATCGCTTCGTCGAAACGGTCGCCGCCAACCCGTACGGATTCGGCGTAAACCACACCGTTCAGGGAGATCAGGGCGATTTCAGTGGTACCACCACCGATATCGACAACCATCGAACCGCGTGCTTCTTCAACCGGCAGACCGGCACCGATAGCAGCAGCCATTGGCTCTTCGATCAAAAATACTTCACGAGCACCGGCACCGAGCGCCGATTCGCGAATGGCGCGACGCTCAACCTGGGTGGATTTGCATGGAACGCAAATCAGCACCCGAGGGCTTGGCTGCAGAAAACTGTTTTCGTGAACCTTGTTGATAAAGTACTGCAGCATCTTTTCGCACACGCTGAAATCGGCGATCACGCCGTCTTTCATAGGGCGAATGGCTGCGATGTTGCCAGGAGTCCGGCCGAGCATGCGCTTGGCTTCCATCCCGACAGCAACGACGCTTTTCTGGTTTCCGTGGGTCCGAATGGCCACAACTGATGGTTCATTCAGAACGATACCGCGCTCACGCACGTAAATAAGGGTGTTGGCAGTGCCCAGGTCGATAGACAGATCGCTGGAAAACATGCCACGCAGTTTCTTGAACATGGGAAAGGGACCCTAGGGAACGCGTGGGTAAAAAAGTGCGGCAAACTCTAACAACGACAGGGATTTTGGGCAAGGAGCCAATATGCTAAATTAGCGGCTTTTCCGAGCATGACCCTAGACGTTCGCGGCCTTATGACCGTAGAAATGCGATAGTGTTCGCCAATCTAACACACGGATCCATTTCGTAAGCATTCCACTGGAGAACCCCATGGCGCTTGATCGCTCTGACGTGGAAAAGATCGCTCATCTGGCCCGACTTGGCCTGAATGACGCCGATATCCCGCGTACTACCGAAGCATTAAATAATATTCTTGCGCTGGTTGATCAGATGCAAGCGGTCGATACGACCGGTATCGAGCCGCTGGCGCACCCGCTGGAAGCGTCGCAACGCCTGCGCGAAGACGTTGTTACCGAGCAAAATCATCGCGAGACTTACCAAGCCATCGCACCAGCGGTCGAACACGGCCTTTATCTGGTTCCGAAAGTCATCGAGTAAGGGAATGAGCCTGCAATGCATCAAATGACTCTGGCCGAGATCGCCCGCGGACTCGCCGAAAAAAAGTTTTCTTCTGAAGAATTGACCCGCGTCCTGCTCTCGCGCATCGCGCAGCTCGACCCGCAGATCAACAGCTTCATTACCCTCACCGAAGACCTGGCCATCACCCAGGCGCAGGCCGCTGACGCACGTCGCGCCGCCGGTGAAAATAATCCGTTGCTCGGCGCTCCGCTGGCCCACAAGGATTTGTTCTGCACCAAAGGCATCCGCACCAGCTGCGCGTCGAAGATGCTCGACAACTTCAAGGCGCCCTACGACGCCACCGTGGTTGCCAAACTGGCAGCAGCGGGCACCGTGACCCTTGGCAAGACCAACATGGACGAATTCGCCATGGGTTCGGCCAACGAGTCGAGCCACTATGGCGCGGTGAAAAACCCGTGGAACCTCGAACACGTGCCCGGCGGTTCGTCCGGTGGTTCGGCTGCAGCTGTTGCTGCCCGATTCCTGCCCGCTGCAACCGGCACCGACACCGGCGGCTCGATTCGCCAGCCCGCCGCGCTGACCAACCTCACCGGCCTGAAACCGACGTACGGTCGGGTTTCCCGCTGGGGCATGATCGCTTATGCGTCGAGCCTCGATCAGGCCGGCCCACTGGCCCGCTCGGCCGAAGACTGCGCGCTGCTGCTGCAAGGCATGGCCGGTTTCGACCCGCAGGATTCCACCAGCATTGACGAGCCTGTGCCCGATTACAGCGCCAGCCTCAATCAGTCGCTCAAAGGCTTGCGCATCGGTATCCCGAAAGAATACTTCGGTGCAGGTCTCGACCCGCGTATCGCAGAGCTGGTTCTGGAAAGCGTCAAGGAGCTGGAAAAACTCGGCGCCGTGGTCAAGGAAGTCAGTCTGCCGAACCTGCAACACGGCATCCCGGCCTATTACGTAATCGCGCCCGCTGAAGCCTCGTCCAACCTGTCGCGTTTCGACGGAGTGCGTTTCGGCTATCGCTGCGAAGACCCGAAAGACCTGACCGATCTGTACAAGCGCTCCCGCGCCGAGGGTTTCGGCCCGGAAGTGCAGCGCCGGATTCTGGTCGGTGCGTACGCACTGTCCGCTGGTTATTACGACGCGTATTACCTGCAAGCGCAGAAGATCCGTCGCCTGATCAAGAACGACTTCATGAGCGCCTTCACCGAAGTCGACGTGATTCTCGGCCCAACCACGCCTAACCCGGCCTGGAAAATCGGCGCGAAGAACAACGATCCGATTTCCGAGTACCTGGAAGACTTCTACACCATCACCGCCAACCTCGCGGGTCTGCCGGGCTTGTCCATGCCGGCGGGTTTTGTCGAAGGTTTGCCGGTCGGCGTGCAGTTGCTTGCCCCGTACTTCCAGGAAGGCCGCCTGCTCAACGTTGCCCATCAATACCAGCAAGTCACCGACTGGCATTTGCGCGCGCCGACAGGCTTCTAAGGAGAAACACACATGTCGCAATGGGAAGTTGTCATCGGGCTGGAGATTCACACCCAGCTTTCGACCCAATCGAAGATTTTCTCCGGTAGCTCAATCACGTTTGGCTCCGAGCCCAACACTCAAGCCAGCCTGGTCGACCTGGGCATGCCGGGTGTCTTGCCGGTGCTCAATAAAGAAGCCGTGCGCATGGCCGTCAAGTTCGGCCTGGCGGTGGATGCCGAAATCGGCAAGCACAACGTGTTCGCCCGCAAGAACTACTTTTATCCGGATCTGCCCAAGGGTTATCAGATCAGCCAGATGGAGCTGCCGATCGTCGGCAAGGGCCACCTGGACATCACCCTTGAAGACGGCACCGTCAAGCGCGTCGGCATTACCCGCGCGCACCTTGAAGAGGACGCCGGCAAAAGCCTGCACGAAGACTTCAGCGGCATGACCGGCATCGACCTCAACCGCGCCGGCACCCCGCTGCTGGAAATCGTTTCCGACCCGGACATGCGTTCGGCCAAGGAAGCGGTGGCGTATGTCAAAGCCATGCACGCGCTGGTCCGCTACCTGGGCATCTGCGACGGCAACATGGCCGAAGGCTCGCTGCGCTGCGACTGCAACGTGTCGATTCGTCCAAAAGGCCAGGTCGAGTTCGGCACTCGCTGCGAGATCAAGAACGTCAACTCGTTCCGTTTCATCGAGAAGGCGATCAACAGCGAAATCCAGCGTCAGATCGATCTGATCGAAGACGGCGGCAAGGTCATCCAGCAGACCCGCCTGTACGATCCGAACAAAGACGAAACCCGCGCCATGCGCAGCAAAGAGGAAGCCAACGATTACCGTTACTTCCCCGATCCTGACCTGCTGCCGGTGATCATCGAAGACTCGTTCATCGAAGAAACCCGCGCCACGCTGCCGGAATTGCCGCCGCAAAAACGCGAGCGTTTCCAGGCACAGTTTGGTCTGTCGGCCTACGACGCCAGCGTGCTGGCTTCGAGCCGCGAGCAAGCCGACTACTTCGAGCAAGTGGTCAGCATCGGTGGCGACGCCAAACTGGCGGCCAACTGGGTCATGGTCGAACTGGGCAGCCTGTTGAACAAGCTTGGCCTGGAAATCGAACAGTCCCCGGTCAGCGCCGAGCAACTGGGCGGCATGCTGTTGCGCATCACCGACAACACTATCTCGGGCAAGATCGCCAAGATGGTCTTCGAAGGCATGGCCAACGGCGAAGGCACTGCGGATCAAGTCATCGAAACCCGCGGCCTGAAACAGGTCACGGACAGCGGCGCCATTGAATCGATGCTCGACGAGATGCTCGCCGCCAATGCGCAGCAGGTCGTGGATTATCGGGCAGCGGACGAAGCCAAGCGCGGCAAGATGTTTGGTTTCTTCGTCGGCCAGGCCATGAAAGCCTCCAAAGGCAAGGCCAACCCGCAGCAGGTCAATGAACTGCTGAAGAAGAAGCTGGAAGGCTGATCACAGCCAGTGGGAGCGAGCTTGCTCGCGAATACGTGTAAACGGCGCATTTTTTTATGCCTGATACATTGTCTTCGCAAGCAAGCTTGCTCCCACAGGTTTGTGTTGGCTCCCTCCTCCAAGGACCAAACCATGCTGCGGCTTCCGGCCTCTTGCACCCTGTTCCTCCTGCTCACCGGTTGCGCGACGGGGCTTATCGATCCTCACGGTTACGATGAAACCGGCGGCGCTTCGTATTACGGCTCGCAACATCACGGCAGTCGCACGGCCAGTGGCGAGCGCTTCGATCAGAACTCACTGACCGCAGCACATCGGCGGTTGCCATTCGGCACTCGCGTAAGAGTTACCAACCTCAACAATGACCGATCCGTCGTGGTGCGCATCAATGATCGCGGTCCGCATACCCGTGGCCGATTGATCGATTTGTCACGCGCAGCGGCTGCACAACTGGGTATGCTGCGCAGCGGAACCGCTCAGGTCCGCGTGCAAGCCCTCGAATAAGGACGCCCGGAATTCTTCAGCTCTCAACCCTGCCGCTACCGAGCCTGATCCAATGGATCAGCGGCCTTGTGCTGCTGATCATCGGCGCAGAGCTGTCGGTGCGCGCCGCCGTCAGCCTCGCCACCACCCTTGGCATCCGGCCGCTGTTCATCGGCCTGACCTTTGTCGCCCTGGGCAGCAGCGCGCCGCAAATGGCGGTGGGCCTGCAAGCCGCCTTCACTTCCAGCCCGGACATCGCCGTGGGCAGTGTGGTGGGTGGCAATATTTTCAATGTGCTGGTTACACTGGGCTTATGCGCGCTGATCATTCCATTGCGCGTCACCCGGCAACTGGTGCGCCTGGAAATCCCCATGATGGTCGCCGCCAGCGCCGTGGTCTTCGTCCTGTCGTTGAACGGCGAGCTGGGCGTGATCGACGGCGTGACGCTGCTGTTGGGATTGCTGACCTATCTGTTGATCGTGCTGCGCCAGTCCGGCCAGGGCTTTGCTTACCGGCAGTCAGCCAGCAAAGGTCGCACGCCCAAGGCCTGGCCAATTCTGCTGCGCATGACGGCATTGGTCTGCGGCATTGCGTTGCTGGTGTTTGGCAGCCATCTGCTGGTGGCCGCGTCAGTGGTCATCGCCCTCGACCTGGGTTTGTCCGAGCGCATCATCGGCTTGACGGTGATCGCGGTGAGCACCTCGCTACCGGCGCTGACCACCTCATTGATGGCCGCGTTTCGCGGCGAGCGTGACATCGCCGTGGGCAACGTGATCGGCAGTTACCTGTTCAATCTGCTTGGGGTTCTCGGGGTCACTGCACTGCTCACGCCAGTGCCGCTGTCGGTGTCGCCCAATGCGCTGGATTTCGATCTGCCGGTAATGCTCGGCGTTGCAGCCTTGTGCCTGCCGCTGTTCTATTCGGGCTATCGCATCACGCGCTTCGAAGGCCTGCTGTTGCTGGCGTTGTACCTGGCCTACGGGCTGCATATCGTGTCGTTCACCACCGGCATGCCGCTGGCCGATACGCTTGAAAGCCTAATGCTGCGCTTCGTCCTTCCCGTGCTGGCGGTCTTCGTGGCGTACAGCACGATCAAAGCGTGGCGACGCCAGCACTAGACGCTAGATCCAGCCGCCCCACTGCAAAATAAAGATGCCGATATTGGTCGTCACCGCCGCTGCCAGCGTGGTGATGACGATGATCGCTGCCGCCAGCTCGTGATTGCCATTGGCGGCACGGGCCATGACGTAACTGGCTGCTGCGGTGGGGCTGCCGAAGTACAGGAAGAGAATCCCCAGTTCCGCACCGCGAAAGCCGCACAGCCAGGCCGCCAGTGTACAAATCACTGGCAGCGTGACCATTTTCATCATGCTGGCGCTGACCGCCAGGCTGCCACTTTTGCGCAGTGACGTCAGCGACAGCGTGCCGCCGATGCAGATCAACGCCAGCGGCAAGGTCATCTGCGCCAGGTAATTACCCGACGTTTCGAACCAGTGCGGCAAGCCAATCTTGAAATAAGCGAACGGCGAGGCCAACAGCACGCTGATGATCAGCGGATTGCACAGCACGCTTTTGAACACGCTCCAGGGATCGGATTTGATCACCGGGCTGTACACCGCCAGCACGATGGTCGACAGCGTGTTGTAGAACAGAATCACCAGCGCCGCGAGGATCGCCCCCAGCGAAATGCCGTAATCGCCGTACATGCTGGCCGCCAGCGCGAGGCCGATGACGCCGTTATTGCCCCGAAACGCGCCTTGCACGAAGATGCCGCGCTCCACCAGCGGCACTCGCCAAATAGCCCAGCCCCAGGAAAACGCAAAGCCGAACAGCGTGGCGGCGGTGAAAAATATCAGCAGCGATGGCTGCAAGGCCGCATGCAGGTCCGCATGGATGATCCCCAGGAACAGCAAGGCCGGCATGGTGACGTTAAACACCAGGCTTGATGCCGTCATGATGAAGCCGTCATCAATCCAGCCGATGCGCTTGAGAATCACGCCCAGGAACAACATGGCGAACACCGGCGCAGTGATGTTCAGGGTTTCGAGAAAAATGGAAAGCATGCCCAGAACCCTGTCCCGTCGTTAGGTAGCTAATGATAAGCCACCGATGACGTGAGTGTTACAGGGAATTGCGCATGACGGTTTCCCGGTATTTGTGGGAGCAAGCTTGCTTGCGAAGACTTCCACAGCCTCACCAAGAAGCTTTGGATGGACCGGACTCTTCGCGAGCAAGCTCGCTCCCACCGTTTCAGGCCACTTCAGCGGCAGGCACCAGCTTCTTCTCGAACACCGAAACCCCGTCCAGATCGCGCAACGTCACGGTCAGCTCGGCGCTCTGGCCGTCGATGTTCACTTCGCCAAAAAACTGAAATCCTGCGAAGGGCGAGGTGTTCTGCGCGGGCGGGGCTTTCTGAAAGACCAGCTCGGGGCCAAAGGTCTTGTCCAGTGGATTGGGCCCGAAGCTGCCTGCGTTCAACGGTCCGGCGACGAACTCCCAGAACGGGTCGAAATCCTGAAACACCGCCCGGTCCGGCTGATAGTGGTGCGCCGCGCAGTAATGCACATCGGCGGTCAGCCACACGCAATCGCGGACCTTTTGCGCACGCAGAAAGCCAAGCAGCTCGGCGACTTCCAGTTCGCGCCCGACTGCCGGGCCGTCGTTGCCATTGGCAATGGCTTCCCAACGCCCGACGCCCGGACTCACCTCGCCATCCGGCACGCCGAGGCCGATCGGCATATCGGCGGCAATCACCTTCCATTGCGCGCCGGAAGTCTTGAGCTCGACCTTGAGCCAATCCAGTTGCTGACGCCCAAGGAACGCCGTGTTCGGTCCCGGCTTCTCGTCCAGGTTGGCGTCGTTGCCACCGCGATAGCTGCGCATATCCAGCACGAACACATCCAGCAGCGGGCCATAGCTGAGCTTGCGATAGATGCGACCACCGTTGTCGGCCTGCTGCAAGCGCATCGGTGCGTACTCAAGAAACGCCTGACGACCGCGCGTGGCCAACAGCCGAATATCCTTTTCCTTGTAGCGATCATCCAGTTGCTTGCTCGGCGACCAGTTGTTGGTGACTTCGTGATCGTCCCATTGCCAGATCTGCGGCACTTCGGCATTGAAGCGCCGCAGGTTGTCGTCCAGCAGGTTGTAGCGGTAAGCGCCGCGATATTCATCGAGGGTTTCCGCGACCTTGCTTTTCGCTTCGGTGGTGATGTTGCGCCAGATGCGTCCGCCTTCCGTGACGACTTGCGCCGGAACCGGGCCATCGGCATAGATGGTGTCGCCGCTGTGAATGAAGAAGTCCGGCAGACGCAGACGCATGGCTTCGTAGATGCGCATGCCGCCGATGTCCGGATTGATGCCAAAGCCTTGCCCGACCGTATCGCCGCTCCAGACGAAGCGCAAATCCCGGCGCTGTTGTGGCGCGCTGCGCAAGTGACCGAACCAGGGTTCGCTGGTGACGCCGGACTGGGCGTCTTCGAATTGCACCCGATAGAAAATCGCCTGATCGCTGGGCAGTTCGCTGAGTTCAACACGTGCCGTGAAGTCGGTGCGTTGATCAGCCAAGGCGGAAACCACGCGCCGGGGATTGGTGAACATGCTGCGCGTGTCCCACTCGACGACCATCCGCGAAGGCCGGTCGCTGCGGCTCCAGACCACGGCCCGGTCGCCCAGCAAGTCGCCGGACTGCACACCATCGGTGATTTTCGGACGATCCTGAACCGCCGCGATGACCGCCGGAGCGAGGCCCGGCAGCAACAAACCCGCGCCTGCGACCTGGATGATGCGACGACGCGTGAGATCGAACTGAGTCATGGTGGGCCCCGTTGGTGATTTAGCCAAAAGGGCAAAGCTAGCAGGGCAATGTTGGGTGAATGTGACAGCGAAGTTTTTTGTGGGACCGGATTTATCCGGGAAGAGTCCAGTGCATTCGCAGTATTTTTGTTGTCAGGAATGCCGCCTTCCCGGCTAAAGCCGGTCCCACAGATTCCCGGCTCAGGCGCCAGCCGGCACAACCTCCATCTCCACCACTTCCGGCCTTTTGAGCAGCGCATACGCCACGCCCGTCAGCAGACTGCCCGCAACAATCGCCAGCAGATACAGCAACGCGTGGTTGATCGCGTTGGGGATCAGCATCACGAACAAACCGCCGTGAGGCGCCATCAGTTTGCAGCCGAAATACATCGACAGCGCGCCGGTCAACGCGCCACCGGCGATACTGGCCGGAATCACCCGCAACGGATCTTTGGCGGCGAAGGGAATCGCGCCTTCGGAGATGAAACACAAACCCAGCACAAACGCCGCCTTGCCCGCTTCGCGCTCACTTTGCGCAAACTTGCGACGGGCGATGAAGCTGGCGATGCCCATGCCAATCGGTGGCACCATGCCCGCCGCCATGGCCGCAGCCATCGGCGCGTAGCTCTGCGAGGCCAGCAGGCCCACCGAAAACGCGTAGGACGCCTTGTTGATCGGCCCGCCCAGATCGACGCACATCATGGCGCCGAGCACCACGCCGAGCAGAATCGCGTTGGTGGTGCCCATGCTGTCGAGGAACTGCGTGAGGCTTTCCAGCAGCCCCGCCACCGGTTTGCCGACCACGTAAATCATCACCAGCCCGGTGAACAGGCTCGACAGCAACGGGATGATCAGAATCGGCTTGAGCGCTTCGACGCTGGCCGGCAAACGCGCATAACGGTTGACCGCCCAGGCGCTGTAACCGGCAATGAACCCGGCCGCGATCCCGCCGATGAAACCCGCGCCCAGCGTGCTCGCCAGCAATCCGCCGATCATCCCCGGCGCAAGGCCCGGACGGTCGGCGATGGAGTAAGCGATGTACCCGGCCAGCAACGGCACCATCAATTTGAACGCTGCGTCGCCGCCAATCTGCATCAAGGCCGCCGCCAGGGTGCCTTGCTCCTTGAACGCGGTAATCCCGAATACGAACGACAGGGCAATCAACAGACCACCGGCGACCACCATCGGCAGCATGTACGAAACGCCGGTCAGCAAATGCTTGTAGACGCCGGTTTTTTCCTGCTTGGCCGGGGCTTTGGTCGAGCCAGCGGTGGATTCAACCTGTCCTTCGGCCAAGGCCTTTTTCAGGGTCGCTTCGGCTTGTTTGAGGGCGATACCCGTGCCGCAGCGATAAATCCGCTTGCCGGCAAAGCGCTCGGTATTGACCTCGATGTCGGCGGCCAGCAACACCACGTCGGCATCGGCAATCACCTGATCACCAAGCGGATTGCGTGCGCCCACCGAGCCCTGGGTTTCGACCTGCAACTCATAACCCAGGCGCCTGGCCGCTTGTTGAATGGCTTCGGCGGCCATGAACGTATGCGCAACCCCGGTTGGACAGGCCGTTACCGCCACAATGCGCGGCACGCTGCTGGAAACCGGCGCAGCGGCTGTCGGCTTCACCTCAGAGGCGACATGCACCTTGGCCTGCTCGGACGCACGGCGCAGAAAGCCGTCGACATCCTGCAACGCGTGGGCTGGCGTGTCCTGAAACACACGCTTGCCGACGAAACGATTGAGGTCGATGGCGCCGGTGTTGACCACCAACACCCAGTCGGCGGCTTCGATTTGCTGAGCCGACAATTGCTGGCCAGGATCGCGTGGATCATGGACCTCGACGCTGGTGCTCCAACCCTGACGCTGCGCAGCGGCATCCAGCAAACGGGCGCTGAGGACGCTGCTGACCTTGCCGTTCGGGCAGGCCGTCACAATGGCTAACTTCATCACAAATCCTCTCTTATTGTTCTGCCAGAGTGCGCACATTGACGCCGCTTTCAAGCCGTTTGAGTTGCGCCGCATCGCTGATGCCAAAGCCGATCTGGGTCACGGCCATGGCCGCAATCGCGGTCGCGGTGCGCAAGGTTTGTTGCGGCGAGTGGCCGCTGAGCAGGCCGTGGACCATGCCCGCCAACAGCGAATCGCCCGCGCCGACAGTGCTGGCCACAGTGACTTTGGGTGGCAAGGATTGCAGTGCGGTACTGGAGCTGAACCAGTGAACACCTTCTGATCCCTGGGAAATCACCACATGTTCGATGCCCTTGGCGCGCAGACCGGCAGCGGCTTCGGCCTGGGCGGCGATGGAGATGATCGGCGCGTCCAGCGCGTCGGCCAGCTCCTCGGTGTTGGGCTTGATCAACCACGGGCCAGCCGCAATTCCGGCGCGCAACGCCAGGCCGCTGCTGTCCAGGGCGATTTTCAGGCCCAGATCCTTCAGACGCACCAGCAGCTTGTGCAGCCATTCCGGGCTGACCCCGCGCGGCAGGCTGCCAGCAACCACGACCGCGTCGAAACCGGAAGCGATCTGCTCGACTCGCGCATACAAGGCTTGCTGCGCCTCTTCGCTGACCATCGGGCCTGGCCCGTTCAAGTCGGTGATGCGTCCACTGTGCTCGGCCAGCTTGATGTTGCTGCGGGTCTCGCCGGGCACCCGGACAAATTCATCGACAAATCCGCGCCGGGCAAACAGCGCTTCGAAGGGCTGCTGATTATCAATGCCGAGAAATCCGGCAACGGTCAGTTGATGGCCGAGATCGGCCAGCACCTGCGCCACGTTCAAGCCTTTGCCCGCCGCATGGCTGAGCATGGCTTCACTGCGATTGACCTGCCCCAGCTGCAAAGGACCGAGTTGCACGGTCAGGTCCAGCGCCGGGTTCATGGTCAGGGTAAGAATTTTCGCCATTACAAAGCCTCCACGAGCGCGCGAACTTCGCTGGCGCTGCCTAAGGTCAGCGCGGTTTGCGCCAGTTGTTGCGCGGTACTCAGGTTCAGTTCACGCACGCAGGCTTTGACTTCGCCAATGCTGCGCGCCGAAACGCTCAACTCGTCGACACCGAGCCCCACCAGCACCGGAACCGCCAATGGATCAGCGGCCAGCTCGCCGCAGATGCCGACCCATTTACCATGGGCATGGGCCGCGCGCACGGTGATGTCGATCAATTGCAGCACAGCCGGGTGCAGGCCGTCAGCCTGAGCCGACAGCGTTGGATGACCACGGTCGATGGCCATGGTGTATTGCGTCAGGTCGTTGGTGCCGACGCTGAAGAAATCCACTTCTTTGGCCAACACCGGCGCCAGCAAGGCTGCCGACGGCACTTCGATCATGATGCCGATCTGCAAGTCAGCGACCGGAATTTCTTCCAGCAGGCGCAAGGTCATGTTTCGCGCCTGACGCCATTCTTCTACGGTGCCGACCATGGGAAACATGATGCGCAGCGGGCGGTTATCGGCCGCGCGCAACAAGGCGCGCAACTGGCCTTCCATGATCTCGGGACGTTGCAGGGTCAAGCGGATACCACGAACGCCGAGGAACGGGTTTTCTTCCTTGTCGATGGGCCAGTACGGCAGCGGCTTGTCACCGCCGACATCCAGCGTGCGTACCACCAGCGGCCGACCTTGCAGATCGTCGAGCACGCGGCGATATTCGGCTTCCTGGGTCGCTTCATCCGGCGCCTGGGAATGGGCCATGAACAACAATTCAGTACGCAGCAGGCCAATACCTTCCGCACCTTGAGCAACGGCAGCAGGCGTACCGGCGCTGTCGCCGATGTTGGCGAAGACTTCCACCGCATGGCCGTCGCGGGTCACCGCCGGGTCCATGCGTTTTTCGGCAGCGGCTTGCAGACGCTGCTCGCGGGTGTCGCGCTCCTGAGCGGCGCGTTGCAAGGTTGCGACATCCGGCGCGACGCTCAAGCGGCCTTTCTGGCCGTCGAGCAACAACACCGTGCCCGGCTTGATCAGCAGCACGGAATCACCCGCACCAACCAGCGCCGGAATGCCCAGGGCACGGGCGACGATTGCGCTGTGCGCCGTGGCACCGCCGCGCGCGGTGAGAATCCCCGCAACCTGCAGCGGGTCCAGACGCGCAACATCGGATGGCCCGACTTCGTCCATCACCAAGATGTAGGGTTCGTCCGGCGCGACCAGGGTTTCGATGCCGCAAATCTGCGCCAGCACCCGACGACCCACATCGCGCAGATCCGCCGCACGCTCGGCCAACAACGCATCGTGCAACTGCTCCTGCTGACGCGCGGCACTATCGATCACGCTGGCCCAGGCCGCCGCCGCGCTTTCGCCCTGCTTCAGGCGCAAGGTGACTTCGTTGCTCAACTCAGGATCGTCGAGCATTTCCTGGTGGGTAATGAAAATCTCGCGAATGGCCTTGGCCTTGCTGCGCTGGATCAGGCCTTCGATATCCTGGCGCACTTCGGCCAGAGCACCCTGCAAGCGCTGCTGTTCGATGGCAACCGACTCGCCCAGCAGCGGGTAATCAAATTCTTGCAACACTTGAATATGGGCCGGACCAATGGCGATGCCCGGCGACGCGGGCACAGCCTGCAACTGGCTGCCGTCCAGCGGTGCGACGACTGCTTTGCTGATCACCGCTTCAAGGGAGGCTGGCGCGGGGGACGATGCCGACGGCAGCGGCTCGATCTCCTCGCCCAGCCCTTCCAGCACGGCGGCCAATAATGCGGGCAGGACGTCGGCGGCGATGCTCGGCTCGGCGATGAACTCCAGCACCTGACCGCGTCGCGCGCCAAGGCTGAGCAACTTGCTCAAGCTCTTCACCGACACCGCGCTTTCGCCAGTATCGACCACGCGGACACGAATCTCGCCTTCGAAATTTTTCGCCAGTTGCGCAAGAATCTTCGCCGGACGGGCGTGCAATCCATGAGCGTTGGCCAGCGGCACGCGCTGGGTTGGCCACTCAGCTGGCAACTCGCCGCCCAGCGCTTCAAGCACCGCGCGACTGCTGGTGGCCTGGCCCAATTCATGGCCGCGACCTTCAATCAGCAATGAACACAGACGTTCAAGCAAGGCCTGGTGGGCTTCGCCAAGGCTGGCCAGGCAAAACAGACCGTTCAGCGGCTGGCCCAGATAGCGGATCGGCTTGTCCGGCGTAACAAAAGCCAGGCCCGGACGCTTGACGGTTTGCTCGCTGTGCAGCCACCACAATCCATCGCCCAGCGGCAGCGCTTCGACTTGCTGCAACACTGCGGCGAAGCCATTGCTGACACATTCGGCCTTGCGCAACAGCCGGGCGCCGCGCCAGACCAACTCTTCGAAATCATCCGCCGACACACCCAGGCTGATCATCTGCGCATCCAGCGCCAGCTCTTGCGGCGCACCTTGCAGCAGTTGCAGCAGCGCTTCAGGGGTTTGCGCCTGACGCAGGGCTTCGCCCAGGTCGGTTTCGCCCAGAGCGCGGGTCAGCAATTGCAATAAGCGCAGATGCTCATCGGACTTGGCGGCGATACCAATGGCCAGGTACACGATGTGCCCGTCACCCCAATCCACCCCATCGGGGAACTGCATCAGGCGCACGCCGGTGGCGAACACCTGATCGCGGGTTTCGGGAGTGCCGTGGGGAATCGCGATGCCCTGACCGAGAAAGGTCGAGCCTTGCAGTTCGCGGTTCTGCAAACCGGTCAGATAGCCTTCGGCAACCAGACCATCGGCGACCAGCAGATCAGCAAGCAATTGCAATGCGGCGGACTTATCCACAGCCGTCTGGGCCATGGAAATTTGCTCTACGGTAAGCTCGAGCATGCCTAACTCCTGTGCAGCGCGGTATAGCGCCTGGATTCTTGTTTTAAGAACGATCAGTAAAGGTTGATCGACAGCTTAGGTGATGAAAACGATAACCATCTGACAGCGTTTTTCACCGTAATGACGGCCACTCAAAAAAAATAGCTGAATCGTTTAATCTACAATGCCCGGCACGTTACTTGATTATCCGCGCCGGTTGAAGCCCACTCGGTCTGATGCCTGGCGCCGAAGGCAAATAAATCTGAGCGTTTGCTTGTCGGTAAAGGTCTGCTGTCATGATCGGCCGGGATGGGCGAAAATCCCCCCACGCCGTTTCGAAGCGCTCAATAACAAAAGGAATTCCAGCGTTGAAACTCAGTGATATTGCGCGCCTGGCCGGGTGCTCCGTGACCACCGCCAGTTACGTGATCAACGGCAAGGCCGAACAGCAGCGCATCAGCAACGCCACCGTCGAGCGCGTTCGCGCCGTGGTCGAGGAGCATGGTTTCCGGCCCAACCCGCAAGCCGCCGGGCTGCGCAGCCGCCACACGCGCACTCTGGGCTTTATCCTGCCGGACCTGGAAAACCCCAGTTTTGCGCGCATCGCCAAGTTGCTGGAGCAAGGCGCAAGGGCGCAGGGCTACCAGTTGCTGATCGCCAGTTCCGACGACGATCCCATCAGCGAGCTGCAACTGCTGCAATTGTTTCGCGCCCGTCGCTGCGACGCACTGTTCGTCGCCAGTTGCCTGCCCGCCAGCGATGACAGTTACCGCGAGCTGCAAAGCAAAGGCCTGCCGATCATTGCCATCGACCGGGAAATGGACCCGGCACATTTCTGTTCGGTGGTCAGCGACGACCATGACGCCAGCCTGCGCCTGACCCAAAGCTTGTTGGCCTCCAAGCCGGCGCACTTCGCCCTGATCGGCGCACGCCCGGAACTGATCATCAGCCGCGCCCGTGCCGATGGTTTCGAACACGCCCTCACCGATTTTTCCGGAAAAGTCATTCTGGAGCATGGCGAAGCGTTCAGTCGCCAGTGCGGCCAGCGCTTGATGAATGAGGTGCTGGAACGCCTGGGGCATTTCCCCGACGCGCTGATCACCACGTCCTACGTCTTGTTGCAGGGGATTTTCGACGTCTTGCAGAGCCACGCGGTGAATCCGCAGCAGTTTCACCTGGGGACATTCGGTGACACGCAACTGCTGGATTTCCTGCCGTTGCCGGTCAACGCCATGGCGCAACAGCATCAGGTCATTGCCAGCATGGCTCTGGAACTGGCCTTGACCGCGATTGAAAAGGAGCAGTACGAACCGGGAGTTCACGCGATTGCGCGCACCTTCAAGCAACGTATTCACGAGGGCTGATCGTTGACGCTGATCGATACCCACACGCATCTGGATTTTCCGGACTTCGACGCGGATCGCGCAACTATCCTCGCCAACTGCCAGAGATTGGGTGTCGAGCGTTTGGTGGCGCTGGGGGTTTATCAGCGTTACTGGCAACGGCTCTGGGATTTGACCCTGAGCGATTCGGCTCTACATGCGGCGTTCGGCCTGCACCCGGTATACATCGATGAGCATCGCCCCGAGCATCTGGTTGAGCTGGGTGATTGGCTGTCTCGGCTGCAAGGCCATCCGCAACTGTGTGCCGTGGGTGAAATCGGCCTGGATTACTACATAGAGACGCTGGATCGTCAGGTCCAGCAGCAATTGTTCGACGCCCAACTGCAACTCGCTGTGGACTTCAATCTGCCCGCGCTGATTCATGTGCGGCGCAGCCATGCCGACGTGATCGCAAGTTTGAAACGCTTCAAGCTCAAGCGCTGCGGGATCATTCACGCCTTTGCCGGCAGTCGCGAAGAGGCGCGGGAGTACATCAAGCTGGGTTTCAAACTCGGCCTGGGCGGCGCTGCGACCTGGCCGCAAGCCTTGCGCATGCATCGGGTGATTGCCGAACTGCCACTGGACAGCGTGGTGCTGGAAACCGATTCACCCGATATGGCACCCGCCATGTTCCCAGGCCAACGCAATAGCCCGGAACACCTGCCGCAGATTTGTGCGGCATTGGCCGAGCTGATGAATATTTCCGCCGGGCAACTGGCCGAGGCCAGCACGCGTAATGCGCGGGAGTTGTTTGGGTGGCAATGAATATTTGTGGGAGCGAGCTTGCTCGCGAATAGGCAAGCACATCCGCCCTATCTTCATCGACCGAAATATCGCCTTCGCAAGCAAGCTTGCTCCCACGGAATGCGCGTGCGCATATCAAAGATCAGACAAACAACGTCCACAACGCAAAACCCGCGTACCAGACAATCGCCGCGCGGATCAGCAATTCCCAGAGCACGTCCAGGCTGGTCACGCCGTCGGCGCCCATCACCGGCGCAGGGACTTCACTGGCGACGCAGCCGATTTTCGCGATCAGCTGAGCGGCGCTGATGTTCCAGTTGAGCAGCTCGTGCAGCATCACCCGGCTGACGGCGACGAAGTTGCCGACCAGAGCGAAGCTGGCCGCCAACAGGCGCACCGGTACCCAGTCGAAAGCGTGCCGCAGTTGCCCGGCAGCGTCTCGTAATCCAGGGGTCTTGCCGTTTTCAGCGGCCAGGGCCAACAGGCGATAGGCCAGCGCAGCCACCGGACCGAGCAGGAAATACCAGAAAATCACCGCAAAGAAGCTTTGATAAGCCTGCCACAACAGATAACCCTGAACACCTTCGAGCAACTGCTCGCTGTTATCGGCCTCGACCTGCATGTCACGTTCGGCCACCAGCACGGCGGCCTCTGCGTCACCGCGCCGACAAGCATCGCGAAACGGCCCGAGCGCGGCAATCAGATCGCCGCGACCCAGGCTGTAAATCAACACCAGCAGATGCACCGGCAAAGCCAGCCAGCCGTTGAACACCGAGCCCAACACCACCAGCATCAACGCCAGCAGCACAACTGGCAGCAAGACCAGCACGCTCAGGATCAGCCAGGGCCGCGAGGCGAAACGCGGGTTCGTTTCAAGCCGGGACATTTCGCTCAACCAAGGCCAGTCACGCTGCACGCGCTGACGCAGGGCGGAAAACTTCTCTATCCAGACAGCCAGCAGCAACACCAGGAAACTCATTATTTACTCCTCACTTCGTCCAGCAGGGCCGACCGAAAGCGCGACCAGTCAAAAAACGGCCCCGGATCCGTCTTGCGGCCGGGTGCAATGTCGCTGTGCCCGCAGATTCGCTCGCCGGTGATGTCCGGGAACGCGGCCTGCAACTGGCGGGTCAATTCAATCAGGGCAGTGTACTGCGCGTCTGTGAACGGTTGATCATCGGTGCCCTCAAGCTCAATGCCGATGGAAAAATCGTTGCAGGTGTCCCGTTCCTGAAAGCTCGACACACCTGCGTGCCAGGCCCGTTCCAGACAGGATACGAACTGGATGACGTCGCCATCACGCTCAATCAGAAAATGCGCCGATACGCGCAAATCGGCAATGCCCGCGAAATAAGGGTGCTCATTAACGTCCAGCTGATTCTGAAAAAAAGCCTGCACCTTGCCGGTCTTGAACCGGGCTGGGGGCAGGCTGATGTTGTGGATCACCAGTAACGAGATTTCATTCGCCGGGCGCGCGTTGAAATTGGGCGATGGGCAGTGCTGCACGCCTTGGCACCAACCGCTTGCGGGGTCCAGATGCATGAGTGTTCCTTGAACGGACAAATCGATAGCCGCAAGTATGCCCGCTGTGGGGGATGGTGTGGGGGAGTAAATTGGCGGCGCGAATGTATCAATTTTCAACTGTGGGACCGGATTTATCCGGGAAGACGGCATTTCTGACGACGAAAATGCAGTGAACGAAACGACCTCTTCCCGGATAAATCCGGTCCCACGGAATGCAACCGTGGGAGGCCGGCCGCGTCGGTCAAACGCCCTTGAGCTTGCGCAGGTTGCCGATCACTGATTCCAGGGCGCGGTCGAACAACAGCGCGTCATCGAGCATGCGGATGGCGCCGCGACGGAATTCCACGGCCAGACCCATGCGGGTTTTTTCCAGGACTTTCATGCCGGTGCGGTTGACGAACACATAACGACCGCTCGGTTCGACGATTGCCGCCAGTTTGCAGCGCAAGCGGTGCTCTTCGTCTTCCTGAATCTCGACCCAGCAACCCAGGCGCAACTGGTCGACTTGCAACAGGCCTGCGTCATCGTCCGGAAGGCGTTGAACAGGTTCGCTGATCAACTGATCACCGGGCGCGACCAGTACGATTTCTTCAACCACTTCGATCATCGACAGGCCTGTCCCGCCCTCGCCTTCAGCTTCCAACGAAACGCCTTCGGCAGCCTCGTCCTGCATTTTCGAGAAGTGCTGGAACGCTTGCACATGCAGCACTTCGAGCTGACTGAAGAATTCGCTGGTGGCGAACGGATCGAACGCCGCGCTGGCCAGGCCTTCACGCAGCGCCTTGAGCAAACCCGGCACCAGATCCAGCAAGCGCTGGCGGGCTTCGGGTTCTTCGTGCAGTTCGACGCTCCAGATCAGGTCATCCATGGCAGCCAGACCCGCTTCCCACTCGCCGGACTCGTCACCGTGCTTGAGACACATCAGCAGCAACACTTTGCTCCAGGCTTCCTGAAGCAAGCGCACCACCACTTCCGGCAAGGTCTTGCCGACCAATCGATCGTTTAATTCGTGCTGCACGCGCAGACGGGCCATTTCGGCACGAGCGCGGCCTTCCTCGGCGTCACGGGTACGTTGTTCGAGCAGTTCACTACGGCGTCGCTCATCGCTGGTAAACGCCAGGAAATCCACCAACAGCTCGGAGAAGATCGCTGGATCGTCGACGAAATCATTGAGCAGGCGCTGCACGATCTGTTCGACGCGCACATACAGCGAGTCGCGCTGGTAGTCGTCCCGTCCGCCCCAGCCCAAGGCTGCGGAGGCAATTTCGTTGAGCAGCCGTCGCGCAGGATGACTGCCGCGACTGAAAAAGCTTTTGTCGATGACCGCGACTTTGAGCATCGGGATTTGCAGGCGTCCGATCAAGGCCCGCAGCGACGACGGCAAGTTGCGATCATCAAGGATAAATTCGAAGAGCATGGCGATCAGATTGATCACGTCTTCGTCGCCACCGCCAACCACGCGGAACTTGCCGCTTTTCACGCTGACGCGGGTCAGCAATTGCTCAAGCTGATTGCGCAGATCGAAATCGTCCTGCGCTTCCGGCGAAGGCACGTATTGCTGCAAGTGCGACAGCAGGCGCAGCAGGTCCTGGCTGGAAATCGGCCGGGCTTCGGCATTGGGCTCATGGCGTGGCGCGAGATTGCCGCGCACCTGCAACAGCAATTCCTGCAAGGCAGAAAAAACTTCCTGCACGCCTTTGTCGAGCTTATCCGCAGCCTGGGCCAGGTCAGGATCGGCCAGGTCGCTGGTGCGGGCCTGGCGGGTCACGCGATCTGACGCGCGACGAGCCGGCAAGGCTTTGAGTTCGGGCAGCACGCCGGTGGCAATCAATAGCTGATTGGCTTCGGCATATAAATGATCGGCATCGGCCAGTACGTATTTTTCGAAAAGTTTGAGAATGATCAGCTTGACCTTGATCTCGACGCCCAGGCTGCGGCCAGCCTGCAGGAAGAAATCGCAGAGCATTGCCGGGCCCATCGGGTTGGAGTTGTCGCTCAATGGCTGGGTGATCAGCTGGTTCAGACGCGTGGTCAGCTGCCCAAGGGCAACGCCATCGCGGCTCAGAACCTTGGCAACCATGGCATCCACGGCGACGGTTTTTTCCAGGTCGTCGTTGTGCACCAGGGCCAGCTTGTCAAACGACATCGCCCCCGGGATCACTGGCTCGGTGATCTGATACTGACCAAGGCGCAGGAACGCCTCATAAAACTTGTCGAGAAAGGCTCGCTCGATGCTTTTGCGCTTGAGACGCAGGTCGCGCATGGCTTCGAAAAACGTGTTCTGTTCGGTGTTGTTGTGCGCGCGATCCGCCATCTCGAAAAGCGTGTCGTCAGCGTTATCGAATAACGCCTGCAAGGCTTCCTTGAGCTGTTGCGCAGCCTTGTCCCTGACTTGCAGGAGCACGACCGGCAAACGGGCAAGCGGCGAATTGGCGGCCAGTTCAGGGGTCACTTTGTTCAACGGCACAACTTTTTCGTCGTTTTGCATCAAGCCCCCTACCAGGAAACAGCCGCGACCTCTTCACAATCCGGGCTCAAAGCACCGTTTTTGCGGGGTAATACGTATGCGCTGAAGAGACGTCAAAGTCATGACGTCAAATACAAGTCGGATTATCTTTCAAATCATGTCCACGGCGCCAGCACTGGTTTTGCCGTTTTGAACAATCGATAGATTGACCGCTACAGCCATAGACCGCAGAAAAGCCATTCCATCGCAAACGCGCTGAAAAAACCGACCAACAGCAGTCCTGGTTCGCTACACGGGAGCCCTGGGTAGGTGGGTCGCAGGGAAAACCTGCCTTATACTCGCGCCACTTTGTTAGTGGAGTCCGATATGCCGAATTTACAACTCGCCGCCCTGAGCACCGAAATCGAGGCCAACGTGCGCCGGGCGTTGCTGGAAGACGTCGGCAGTGGCGACATCACCGCCCAACTGATTCCGGCTGAGCGTCTGGCCAAGGCCACGGTGATCTCCCGGGATGCGGCGGTCATCGCCGGCACCGCCTGGGTCGATGCCGTGTTTCGCCAACTGGACCCGCGTGTCGCGGTGCATTGGCAAGTGGTCGACGGTGATCGGGTCAAACCGGACCAGGCGTTGTTTCATCTGGAAGGTCCGGCCCGCTCACTGCTGACGGGCGAACGCAGCGCGCTGAACTTCCTGCAGATGCTGTCGGGCGTGGCCACCAAAGCGCAGCATTACGCCGACATGGTCGCTGACACTCAAGTGCAGTTACTGGACACCCGCAAAACGCTGCCCGGCCTGCGGATGGCGCAGAAGTACGCGGTTACCTGCGGCGGCTGCCATAACCATCGCATTGGTTTGTTCGATGCCTTCCTGATCAAGGAAAACCACATCGCCGCCAGCGGCGGTATCGCTGAAGCGATCAACGCCGCGCACAAGATTGCGCCCGGCAAACCGGTGGAAATCGAAGTGGAAAGCCTCAGCGAACTGCGTCAGGCACTGGATGCCGGTGCGGACATTGTCATGCTCGATGAACTGAGCCTGGACGATATGCGCGAGGCAGTGACGATCAATGCCGGTCGCGCCAAACTCGAAGCCAGTGGCGGTATCAATGACCAGACATTGCGGGTGATCGCCGAAACCGGCGTG
Organism: Pseudomonas sp. DSP3-2-3; assembly: GCF_049898225.1. Taxonomy (NCBI): domain Bacteria; kingdom Pseudomonadati; phylum Pseudomonadota; class Gammaproteobacteria; order Pseudomonadales; family Pseudomonadaceae; genus Pseudomonas; species Pseudomonas sp. DSP3-2-3. Next base: position 221,139 of record NZ_JAFCXH010000008.1, read on the forward strand.
GATTACATCTCCATCGGCGCACTGACCAAGGATGTAAAAGCGGTGGATCTGTCGATGCGGTTGAGTCTTTAAATTCGTTGGAACGAGCGGGCGGCCTTCCGACTTGCCCGCGAGTCAAACACCGCGGTGATTTGTGGGAGAGGACAGTCCTCTCCCACAAAAGCCCGTCTACCCAATGTCCGGGTTACGAATAATTAACACTGTAAAATCTCTATTTATAGAAATCGTCTACATAGCTGGAAAGCGCCAAACAACTCATTAACTTTATTTATCCACGCATAACAAATTGATCCACTGTTTCAATATTAAAACCCTCCCATACCGTTTGTCACTGCACGACTCTGAACGGTTGCGCTTGTCTTGCATTCCGAATATTTAATAAAAGCGAACTTACTGTTATCGCCAAAAGTTTTAGCCGTTAGATAGAGTCGAGTAAAGTAAAACTCGGGCGGTAGCCTACCCGTTATTCGGCAACTCCAGACCTCTCCCCCAGACAAGCTCGTCGTGGTGAACACGACCGCGCAACCGGCAATCGCCTTGCGCAGCGCGTTCTCGTGCGGCGCCAACGGATCATGCAAATGAACAGGCAAAACTGGCTGGCACTGCTTGTCCTTTCGCCCTTTCCGATGTCAGCCATGGCCGGTAAACCACAGAGCATTGAAGTCGGTGGTTTCGAGTTCACGCCGACGCTGAAGGTGGGTGAACGGTATGACGATAACTTCCGCACCCTCCACAACGGCGCCTTGTCATCATGGATTACTTCGCTGCGCCCCACTTTCCTGCTGGAAGCGCAAACACGCAAAAGTGCTTATCAACTTGAATACACCGTGGACAGCGAGACCTTTCAGGATCACGCCGACGCCAGCCATGTAGACCAGCAAGTAGCACTCAGAAGCGTGCTGGAATTCGATTCACGCAACCGATTGAAATGGGAACTGGGTTATAAGCGCGCCGAGGAAACAGCGGATACCGCCGACCCGCTGGAAAACGATAAGTACACCCTGAAGAACGCGCTGCTCGGTTATAGCTTCGGCACGCAGAGCGGCATGAACCAGATCGATGTTTCCGCCGAGTACGAAGAATTGCGTTATCGCAATAGCGGCAATCTCAACGAAGATGAAGAACACGACACCCGCGCTTATGTCGCGACCTGGTATCACCGGCTTGGCGGGCGCACCCGAGGATTGTTTGAACTACGGCGCAGCGACTATGACTACGTGATGCCGGGCAGTCCGCGCAACAGCACCGGCAGCGCGGCACTGATCGGCTTCACTCGGGATGTAACGGCCAAAACCAGCGGCAGTCTGCGCGTCGGCTATGAACGCAAGGATTTCGACAGTGGCGCGGTCAGCGACCGCAGCAGCCCGACCTGGGAAGTCGGCCTGGCCTGGAAACCGCGCACCTACTCCACCTTCGAATTGGACATGCGCAAGGCCTTCGATGAAGGTGACGACGGTGCCAGCACGGTCCATACCACCAGCACCCGTTTGAGCTGGACCCACAAATGGTCGGGCTGGATTTCCTCGAAGCTCGACTACCGCCACGCCGAGCGCGAATACCTGGGACTGAGCCGCGACGACACGCTGGACACCTACGGCGCGTCGCTGATCTATGCCGTGAACCGCTGGGCCGAAGTCAGCCTCGGTTATCGGCACTGGCACAACGATTCCAACGTCATCGACGAGCGCTACACGCGCAATGTTTACCTGTTGAGTCTCGACCTGAGCCTTTGAGCCCTGACGCAACTGGAGCATCTGGAGGAAAAAAACATGTCTCTAAGCCAGTTCTGTCGCATTGCGCTGTTGCTCATCGTCAGCGGCCCGGTATTCGCTGCGCCCCAGTACCAACTCAACTCAGGCGATATTCTGCGGATCAATGTCTTTGGTGAAACGGACCTCAGCTTCGCGGAAATCCGTCTGAATGATGCCGGCACCTTTTCCTACCCCTTCATCGGTGAGGTCAACGCCAAAGGCAAGACGCCAGGTGAAGTCGAGGCCTTGCTGACGAACAAACTCAAGGACGGCTATCTGGTTGCGCCCCGCGTCTCGGTCAGCGTGTTGGCTTATCGGCCGTTCTACATCAGCGGCGAGGTGAAGTTGCCCGGTGGCTACCCATTCGAACCGGGCCTGACCCTGGATCGGGCGATTGCCCTGGCCGGCGGCCTGACCGAGCGCGCTTCGGACCGGCGTATCTACATCGTGCGCGGTGCCGATACGCGGCGCAGCAGCCAGAAGGCGAGCCTGAACACGCTGGTCGAACCTGGCGACACCATCACCATCGAACAGGGGTTCTTCTGACATGGACCAAATGACGTTGAGCAACCCAAGGTTGCCGCAGCATTACGCGCCCATCGCCGATGACCGCGACTTCATCGACTCGCGCAAGCTGGGCCTGATCCTCTGGACGCAAAAATGGCGCATCGCCGCACTGGCGGTGGCCGCGACCCTGGCCATGGTACTGATTCTGCAAAACATCACGCCGGTCTATCGCGCCACGGCATCGTTGGTCATCGAGCCCAAGGGCGCCACGTTGATCACGTTTCAGCAGCCGACCTACGATTCGCCGAACGCCGCCGTCGACTACCTGCAAACCCAGATCACGCTGATCCAGAGTCGAGCGGTGGCCGAGCGTGTGGTGCGCCAGTTGCACCTGACCGAACACCCCGAGTTCGATCCACGCCAGCGTCTGCATCTGATGCGAAAGGCGCGCGCGGAGATTGCCAGGCTTTACCCGAGCGCCTTTCCCGCCAGTTGGCTTGCCAGTCACAGCATGACCCCGACCGAAGTCTTTGACGCCACGGTGCGGGAATTGATGGAACGCACCAGCGTCGGTGCCCAGGGCAAGAGTCAGTTGGTCAATATCAGCGTGAGCCTGGCCGACCGGGAAACCGCCGCGCTGGCGGCCAACGCGCTGGCCCACGGCTATCTGGACAGCCGGCTCGATGCGCAAATGAATGAATCATTGAACGCGTCGAAATGGATGAACAGCCGGATGATAGAGTTGCGCACGCAACTGCAGGAGTCGGAAAACAAACTGCAACGCTACCGCGATGCCGAAGGCCTGGTGGACGTGGACGGCGTGGTCACGCTCAGCGCCAACGAACTGTCGAAAACCAGTGACCGCATGATCGATGCGCGCCGCCAGCGTGCTGAAGCGCAAAGCCAGTACGCGCAGGTAAAGGCGATGCTCGGCTCAAAAAGCCTGGCCGACCTGTCCAGCGTGCCAGCAGTGATCGGCAATCCGGTGATCCAGCAATTCCAGGCCAACGAGGCGCAGGCCAGGGCCAAGGTCGACGAACTGTCGCGCCGTTACGGGGATCGCCATCCGAAAATGATCGCCGCGCGTTCGGACCTCGCGGCCGCCCAGGCGAGTCTGCGCGGCCAGGTCGATCAGGTCGTGGCGGGCCTTGAGCGCAATTACCAGCTGGCGCGCGCCAATGAAGAATCCTTGCGCTCATCGGTGGATACCAGCCGGGCGCAAATTCAGGACATCTCTCGCAAGGAATTCAAACTGCGCGAGCTGCAACGGGACGTGGACAGCAATCGCACCTTGTACGACACCTTCGTCACCCGGCTGCGCGAGACCACGGCGACCGCTGATATCGGCGTCAGTAACGCACGCATCGTGGACCCCGCCATCGTGCCCAGCGAACCCAGCGCACCGAAGAAATCCCTGATCGCGTCGATCACTGCGCTGCTGGCGCTGGTACTCGGCTGCGTGTTTTTCCTGCTGCGCGACACGTTGCACAATGGCTTCAAATCCGGCGACGACATCGCCAGGAAACTCAACCTGCCAGTGCTTGGCCTGGTGCCACTGTTGCAGAAGAAAAGTCGCAGCAGCATTTCCCGGCAGTTCGAACGCAACGACGACGCAGGCTTTACCGAAGCCATCCGCACCTTGCGCACCGCGATCATGTTGGGCGATACCCAGAAGCGGCGCGGCCTGCTGGTCATCACCTCGACCCTGCCCGGCGAAGGCAAGAGCGCCATCGCAGTCAATCTGGCGTTTGCGTTGGGCCAACTGGAACGGGTGCTGTTGATCGAGGCCGATCTGCGCCGTCCCAACCTGGCGCGCAGTCTCGGCATGAACGCTGCGCAGCCTGGCCTCGCCAGCCTGATTACCGGCCAGGCGAAAATCGATGCGTGCATCCACCGCGTCGGCCAGGTGGACATTCTCACTGCGGGCGAAGTGCCGCCTAACCCGCTGGAGCTGCTGGCCTCGGCCAACTTCGGACGCTTCATCGAGTGGGCCCGGCAGCATTACGACCGGATCATTCTCGACTCTCCGGCCAGTGATGCGGTCAGCGATGCAGCGGTGCTGTGCGCCATGGCCGACGCGGCGATCTACGTGATCAAGTCCGACAGCACGCCCGCTCCGCTCGTCCATCAGTGCATCGACCAACTTCTGCAAAACGGCGCTCCGCTGACCGGCGTGGTGCTCAACCAAATCACCCCGTTGAAAGGACGCCAGGGATACAGCCAGCACTACCGCTATCTGCCTCGTGAAACCACCCAGTAAGGCGTAATTGCGCGTGATGGGCCGCTGTCATCGTGGCGCGGCTGCGCACGTTATCGCCTGCACATTCTGGCCGCTGCATGCGTTGTTTGACTCGCCGATGCCGAGGGCGAGCAACTGCGCGATGCCACCCATCGGGGAGATGTCCACCATGCTTGCTCAACGCCTACATCCGTCGGTCAATCGACGCGGCCTGACGTTCTGGGCGCAATGGATCTGCGCCATGGGCCTGACCACGCTCGTGACCTGCGCCATCGTCTATCATGCAATCGGCGCGGTGCCCTACGCCTACCGGGTGCTGATGATCGTCGGCGTGCTCGCCTCGGTGCCGATCTATGGCCTGCTGCATGTCTATCACAAGCGCTTCGGCTATCTGATGGGGTTGCTGCGCCTGTTCGCCGGCTGGCTGCTGCTGGTCGTCGCGCTGGCGGTGCTGTCCCTGGTTTGCCTCGACCATGGCGATCTGGACAACAGCTTGCTGTTCGAGGCCGCAGTCGCGGGTTATCTGGCGCAAGGTGCGACGTACCTGCCCTTGCGCTATCTGGTCAGCCTGCATTCGCGCTGGCTGCGCAGGGAGCGTGTCTCGGTAATCATCGGCACCAGCCCCATGGCTTACACCCTGGCTGAACAGCTGCGGCAGCGGGTTCCGGTGCTTGGGCTGGTGGCGACCGAACCCGGCGTTTCCTCGATAGGCGGTCAGCCTCCGGTTCTTTGCGAACTGGCGCAGCTGCGCGATATGGTCATAGACGATCACGTGCGGCGGGTTTACATCGCTCTGGCACTGAACATGATCACCCAGATTGAAGCCATCTACCTGAGCCTGCTGGACCTGAATGTGGACGTGGTCTGGGTGCCGGATTTCGGCAGCATGCTGCTGCTTAACCAGTCGGTTTCGCAGATCGAGCAGTTCCCGGCGATTTATCTCAATGAGACGCCGCGCAGCTCTCATCCCGCCGCCACTCTGGGCAAGGAAATGTTCGACCGCAGCCTGGCGCTGCTCGCCTTGCTGGTGCTGCTGCCGGTGATGTCGGTCATTGCCCTGGCGGTGAAGCTGTCGTCGCGAGGCCCGGTGTTTTTTCGCCAGCCCCGGCATGGCTGCAACGGCGAGGTCATCCAGGTGTGGAAATTTCGCTCGATGCGCGTGCATGAGGACAACCAGGTGCAACAGGCGACCCGCGATGATCCACGGGTCACGCCGGTTGGCGCTTTTCTGCGCCGCACCTCGCTGGACGAACTGCCCCAGCTGATCAATGTGCTGCGCGGAGAAATGGCCATGGTTGGCCCGCGCCCGCACGCGATTGCTCATAACCAGTATTACGGCGCGAGAATCCTCGCTTACACCGCACGCCACCGAATCAAGCCGGGGATCACCGGCCTGGCGCAGGTCAGCGGCTGTCGAGGTGAAACCGAAACCCTGGAAAAGATGCAAGAACGCCTGGCAAAAGACCTGGACTACATTAATCACTGGTCGCTTTGGCTGGATATCAAAATCCTGCTCAAGACGCCGTTCACGCTGTTCTCGCGCAATATCTATTGAGATGGAGACGGAAATGGCTGATCAGGAATCCGGCAGCGCCGTATTGCCAGACCGAGGCAGCGGCTGGCGCGGGCGATGGCAGCAGGTGACCCGCGCGCGCCTGCTGCGCAACATCGCCACGACGGTGTCCGGCAGTGCCGGGGCGCAGGCGATCAACCTGGCGCTGATTCCAGTCATCATGCGTATCTATGGGCCGGAGGCGTTCGGTGTGGTCGGCACGTTCCAGAGCCTGACCATCATCCTGATTCCGGCGTGTGCGCTGACGTATCCCATGGCGATCGTCCTGCCCAAAAGCGACACCGACGCCTGCGGCCTGATCCGGCTTTCGCTGTGGGTGGCGCTGAGCATCGCGAGCTTGTCCGCGCTGCTTTTGTATTTTCAGGGGCCAGCGATGGCCGGCGCGCTGGGCATCGATATGCTGACGCCTTACCTGATGCTGCTGCCCATCGTGATGTTCAGCGCCGCCGTGCTGGAAATCACCCAGCAATGGTTGTATCGAACCCAGCGTTTCAGCCTGACCGCGCGCGGCGCAACCTTGCATGCGCTGGTCTATAACGCGACGCGCAGCCTGGCCGGACTCGTGCAGGCCTCGGCGCCGGTACTGGTGGTGACCAGCGCGCTGTATTACCTGATCCACAGCGCATTGCTGTTGCTGGGCATGACCTTCAAACCCGCCGTAAACAACCTCGCCCCGGCCAACCCGCCAACGCTCGTCAGCCTGCCGAAACTGGCGGCACAGTATCGGGATTTCCCGCTATTTCGCGCGCCGCAGGTGCTGATCAATGCACTTTCCGTACACATGCCGACGCTGGTTCTGGCGGCGTCATTCGGTGCGGTTTCCGCAGGATTCTTCGCCTTGTGCCAGCAAGTATTGAGCATGCCGAGCAACTTTATCGGCAAGGCGGTTGGCAGCGTTTATTACCCACGAATCACCCAGGCGATTCATGCCGACGAACCGGTCACCGGGCTGTTGGTGCGCGGCGTGGCCGGCATGGCATTGGTGGGGATCGTGCCGTTCGCCACACTGGCGCTGGCCGGACCCTGGCTATTCGGCCTGGTATTCGGCGCGCAATGGGCGGCCGCCGGAGAATACGCCCGCTGGCTGGCCCTGGCAGAGTTCGCTGGCTTTATGGCTGGCCCCTGCGCGGTGGCAATCCCGGCGCTGGGCCTGCAAAAACGCTTTCTGCTCTTCGAGATTGTCAGCACCACGTTGCGAGTCGTCGCAGTACTCGCTGGCGCGCTGGTGTTCAAGGATGCCCTGGCGGTGGTGATGGCCTTCGCGGCGGCCAATACCGCAATCAACCTGGGCCTGATCGTTGTTGTTCTGTCTGGAGCCAGGCGCTGGCATCAACGCCAGAACACCCCGGCCCGCGAGCTCTCGTCCGCCCAGGAGTCACCCGAACATGGCCATGGATAACGTATGCGCGCTGATCCTCAACTGGAATGGCGCGGAACAGACCATCAAATGCGTGAGGTCGGTGGACGCTTACTGCGCGGTTCCCATCGTGGTAGTCGACAATCATTCCGAAGCTGCGGATTACCAGCGCTTGAGCGACTATTTCAGCACGCGAACCGATGGCGATACCTGGACCGGCACGGAGCAGCAGATCCGCGAGCATCAGACCAGACACCGCACTTGCCTGATCAGAAACGCAGGCAACTACGGCTATGCCGGCGGCAACAACGTGGGCATCGATTACTTGTTCCGCGCCGGCTACGACTACATCTGGCTGCTGAATAACGACATCACCGTTGAAGCAGACTCATTGCAGGCGCTGCTGTCGACCCTTGCCAGCGATCCCGATTGCGGGTTTTGCGCGTCGATTCTGGTCTATGCCGATCATCCGGATATCGTCCAGTGTGTCGGCGGTGGTCAGCTTTATCCGTGGCTGGGCAAGGCCCGGTTGATCGGCAAGAACCTTGGCCGCGACGAGCTGGGCCATCACCTTGCCAAACTGCCGAAACCTGATTACCTGATGGGTGCCTCGCTGCTGATCAAGCGGGATGTCATCCAGCGCGTCGGCCTGATGGATGAACGCTATTTCATGTACTCCGAAGAAGTGGACTGGCAACGCCGCGCCGCCAGCCTGGGCTTTACCTGTCAGGTGGCGACGCGCAGCTTCGCCCGCCACGGCGACAGCGCCAGCACCCAGAACCGCAGCCACATGTTCCATTTCTATCGAAACCGCGCCGCGATCATGTACAACAAAAAATTCCACTCAATGCCCTGCTACCTGTTTTCGGCGCTGGCCCTGACAGCAATCACCGCCCTGCAAAACCGCCACAACCTGAAGAACATCCGTTATGGGATCAAGGGCATTACTGAGGGTCTGGCTTTTTCGTGGCGCTGAGCAACGCAGGTCCCGTTGGAGCGAGGCTTGCCCGCGATTCGGTATTCCAGTCGACATATGCGTCGCCTGATTTGACGCCTTCGCGGGCAAGCGTCGTCTACTGGAATGCCGTCTTCCCGGATAAATCCGGTCCCACAAAACCAGCGCGATCTAGTGGGACCGGCTTTAGCCGGGAAGGCGTCGGTTCAGACAATACATCTGCGGCGCCTGACGGTTGCCCTCAGACATAGAATCTCCAACGAGATTAAGTGGTCTTTGATAAGAGACTCCTCCGATGATTCGCAAACTCTTTGCCTATCGCGCCTTGCTGTTCTTGCTGCTGTTCATGAACTCGGCGTGTCTGTTTCTGACCGATGATAAAAAAGCCGGCATCCCGTATCTGCGCGAATTGTTTATCGTCGCCATCGTGCTCGGTGCCCTGGTTTTATTGCTGACCTGGAGCCGCGCCCAGCAGTCGCGCGCAGGCCTGTGGATACTTTTTTTTGGCCTGGTGCTGCCGCTGCTTTCGGCGCTGCTGGCCGCGCTGAACTTCGGCCAGCCTTTTGGCTTTGGCCTGCTGGAAGAGCGCCGCAGCTTTCTGTATCTGCTGTTCTTCCCGATGCTGTTTTTACTGATAAAAGCGCATCCCACGCAGCAACAGCTGGAGAGATTCATGCTCTGCTGCGCTGTGGCCTGCGTGGTGGTGGGTTATCTGTATTACTTGGGCGTGTTGCCGGAAAACAACGACGTGAGTTTTACCGTCGATGAAAAGGATTACGGGATCAATCCGTTGCGGCCCAATCGCTTCAGCATTGGCGCACCTTATGTCAGCGCCTGCGCCTTCATGCTGATGTACCGCCTGCAACGATCCATGTCCTGGCTCGCCGTCGCGTTGTTGCTGTTGTTCGCTTCGTATCTCTGGCTGGTGATTCAGACGCGCAACACCATGCTGATCTGGGCGCTGGCGGGGATCTGGATCTTTCGCAGCCGGGTCGGGCTCCTGGCCAAGCTGGGCATCCTGGCGAGCGCGGTGCTGCTGGCAGCTTTTTTTCTGGCTCCGGATTTTTTCGCTGCGCAACTGAGCAGGTTTGATGCGCTGTTGTTTGAGGCGCGGGAACCGGGTGTGCGCAATATCACGACCCGGATCGTGGTCGAGGAAGTGGCGCGCAACGGCCTGATCGGCATGGGTGCGCTGTCGCTGCAATGGCAAGGTGGTTTCTCGCGGCTGTACAACGGCTACTTTTATCTGTCGGATGTGGGCTTGCTCGGGGTTTATTACCGGTTCGGTTTCCTGGCTCCAGCTATTGCGCTGATCTACTACCTGGGCTTCTTTCGCTTCATGTCCTATTGCCGGAAAAAAGGCGATCTGCTCAACGCTTTGCAGCTGACATTCTGGTTCAACGGGATCAATTTCTTCTTCTCCAACACCATCATGTACGGCGGGGAAATCACCGGGCTGTCCATCGCCGCATTCGTTTATTACGCCCGGACGCAAGAGTCGCCGGCAGCCGCAACGAAGAAAAACTGGCCGCCAGAAGATGCCCTGCGAAGCCGGACCGTTGAGCTGGCAAAAAGCTAACGCCGGGTCACCGTGCAGTGTGGCGCTACCAGGTATTTCGCCAGCACCGGCCATTGCGGACGATCACGGCCGTTTACCGGTTCGATGGACAGCGAGTAATCGCCCCACGCCGAGCCCGCCGACCAATACGCCAGCGGCACGCATTTTTCTTGCAGGTAGGCCAGCAAACGATCCATGGCCTGCGCCCAGCGCGGGTCGTCCGCCGGGAATCCGGCTTCGCCAATCTGGCCCCGCTTGCCGTTTTTCTCCAGCCACTCGACAAAAGGCCGGACGCGCTTCACCGCAATGTCAGGATCGAAGCGCTGCCCGAGGACTTTCTGATAGCGCCCGCTGGCGTCTTCATCGAAGTACAAATGGGCGGAATAAATCAGATTGTTGGACGGATCTTTCAGGTCCAGTAACGCATCGTTGTGCTGCGGCCAACGCGTCGCACTCGACCAGGAGCGCCCTTCGATGATGATCGGGCGATGCCAGTCATTGGCACGAATGGCGAAAATTCCCGCCTGTGCTGCCTTGGGCCAATACTCGTCGGCCTCGTCATGGGGTTCGTTCATGATGTCGTAGGCGTACAGCGCCCGAAAATCCCGCCAGCGTAGCGACACCCGGTGCAGCAGATCCCGATAAGCCTTGATCGGCACGTGCTTGCTGCCCAGCACTTCATTTTCATAACGCCCGAAGTTATGCACATCCAGCGTGACCTTGATCCCGCGCCGCTCGGCCTGGATCAGCATTTTGTCGATCAGCGTTGCATAGGTTTCATCCAGTTCGCCGCCCAGCTTGCGCTGCAAACGTTCCCAGCGCATGGGGAAGCGAATCGCGCGGATGCCTCTGGCTTGCCATTTATCGAAGTAATTCTCGTCCGGAAAAAAATAATGCGTGCCGTTTTCCCCCGGCCAGACGCCCTCGGAAAACTCCGCACCCGAGACATTGATCAAGACCATCGGCGCTTGCCTGGCGGTTTTTTGCGCATTGGCGGCAAAGGACAGCAGCAACAGCACGACAACCAGCAGCAATTTGCTCGTCCAGTCGATGCCGCCTGGCGTTGTGATCGATGGCTTTTCAAGCGTCGCCACCGCGGCTGAGTCCAGTGAATCGAGCATGTGAGCTGACCCCCTTGTTTTGATGCATCCAGGCAGATGCTTCAGGCAAGTCCCTCCGGAAAATCGCGTGAGCCACGGCGATCAAAGCGCAAGGAGCACCTTATGAAAGTATTCGGCATCGAGTTCTATCATCGGCAGCGAAAGGATCTCGTCCGCGAACTGACCGTACTCAGCGGCAGGTCGTTTCGCTACGTCGTGACGCCAAACGTCGACCACGTGGTGATGCTGGAACACGACAAGGATTTGCGCAGGGCTTACAGCTACGCTGCGTATCGGCTATGCGACAGCCGCGTGCTGTTCCCGCTGTTGAATCGATTGCACGCCGACATCGCTGAAGCGATTCCCGGCAGCACGCTGACTCGGGACATGATCCAGATTGCGCAGGAGCGCGGCTGGACAGTGACGGTCATCGGCTGTGAGCAGGAAGTCATTGCCACGTTGCAGCAGTTGAATCCCTCGATCACCTTCCGCCATTACAACCCGCCGATGGGTTTTATCGACGATGCCCGGGAAATCGAACGCGCCGTTGATTTTGTCAATCAACATCCGGCGCGCATGGTGGTGTTTTCGGTGGGCTCGCCGCGCCAGGAAATACTCGCGCTGCGCGTGTTCGAAAGTCGCGGGGCTGTAGGGATTGGCCTATGCGTCGGCGCGTCACTGCTGTTTCTTTCAGGAAAAGTCAGGCGGGCACCGGAATGGATGCAACGCCTGTCACTTGAATGGCTGCATCGTTTCATTCACGAGCCACGGCGGCTGGGCAAGCGTTACGTCAGGGATGCCTACCGGATCGTTCCCGTCATCATCAAAGAGATCAGGAGCGACACAGAGAAACCTTCGAATTCGGACAACGACCCACGAGGCCTGTCCTAGAGGCGCAGCGCGATGGACTGCGTAGAAGACCTGAAGCCAGTGTAGCCATAGTTGATTTTTTTGCAGGCCATGTAAGGCTCTGCTGACAAGTGGTTCTCGGTTCATGGAGCGACGCTGACATCTGCGACGAGCGGTCCTGTACCAACATTAATTTGTACTAAGTTCTACCAAGACGTGCGGACGTATTTCGCCAGACTGGGGTCGCGGCAATGAACGACAACCTGGATGAATCGCTGAAAACCCAACGACGACTTGAACTCCATATGGCATTGGAGGAGTTGGGGCAACCCGACGAAGTGTCGACCCGCATCTTCCGCATCGGCATCTTTTGCGGACGGCTGCTGGAGCTTCAGCGCACCGGCGTATTCACCTTCGCCGAATACCAGGAATGGGCAAGCAATGCCTGTCGAGCGTTGGCCAATGGAGAATCGGCCGACCTGTCATTGCAGCTGGCCGAATGCATCTGGCTACCCGCCAACGAGACGTCATCCTCCAACAACTGAACAGACCTGGTCTTACGTGCAGTCGGCCACGCCTGATACCGGACACCGCCATGACTGCCAACTTCGTCTTCGACCCTGCCGCAACCTATGACGTAAAAGACCCCGATCAGAAAAACCCCGTCTGGCGCATCCAGGGCCGGCGGGTCTACGCCTACCTCGAGCACGACCCGCGCCGCGACTGGAGCGGCGACATCGGTATCCTCGTCCTCTGCCCACCCAGGCGCCTGGTCGACCACGAAGGCCATGACATGGCCTTTATCGACGGACCGTACGTGCGCTGCGTCGATGGGCGGCATCTTGGGCTTTATCAGGTGAATGTTTGAAAGGATGTTCTGTTGCAGTGATACGTGATTGACGACTGCTAAAACGCGAAAAGCCCCGCATGTGCGGGGCTTTTCGTTTGCGGCGGTGTAGGTAGGTGAAGCATGAAACGGGGTAAATCGTGAAGCTGGTGCCGAAAACAGGAATCTACCTACCACCATATTGTGCGTATTCCACGGCCATCCGGCCACTGATTCCATGAACATCCGGCCACCTATTCCACGGTGACCCGGCCACCCATTCCACGCACATCCGGCCACCCCAAAGGCAGGCAGCGACGCAGG